>JACMKG010000053.1 GCA_014380255.1 Prolixibacteraceae bacterium
CCCAGATCAAGCGGGAGAAATCGGTAGTGGCAGACCATGCGAAATCATCCATTTCAACGCGCGAAGGGGCGCTGGCATTGGCATAAGCTGCTTCTCCTGGAAACTCTGCGCCCATCCAGATGTAACGCCTAAAACCATTACCATCCTGGAGCGTCTGATAAACAGAAGTTAATCCTGCTTTGGCATCAGCTTCGGTTTTATAAAAATTATCTGGTGTAATAAACTCATAGACATCCTCTTTTAAGAAGTCGCTGCAAGAGGTATTACCTACCGTTAAAACGGCTGCAATAATGAAATATTTAAGTAGTCTCATTTCAGTTTAATTTAAGCGTTAAAAACCAATATTAACTCCCATAATATAAGTTCTGGAAGCTGGATATGCATTGTAGTCTACCCCTAACTGGAGATTATCTTGTCCCAGACTGTTTACTTCAGGATTATAACCCGAGTAGTTGGTTAAGGTGTATAAGTTCTGTCCGGTTACATAAACTCTGAATGACTGGAAGATTTTGCTTTGTTTAATGGTATATCCCAAAGTCAGGTTCTGTACCCTTAAGTAAGAGCCATCTTCAATTAAAAAGTCTGACTGAAGCATGTTCTGATTCACCAATACGTGAGCCCTTGGATATTTGGCATTTACATTGCCGGTTGACCAACGATCCAGTACTTCTTTGCGTTGATTTCCCCAAACACTTACAATGTTGGTTTCTGCACGCAACACATTGTAAATGTCGTTGCCATAGGTACCGTTGATGTAAACAGAAAGATCAAAGTTTTTATAGCTAAAGTTATTGGTCCAGCCAAAGATGAAATCAGGATTTGGATCTCCTACAATGGTTCTGTCTTCTCCGAAGCTTATTTTGCCATCCTTGTTTTTATCAAAGAAGCTCATATCTCCAACCTGGTCAAAAGTAGCACTTGCAACACGTGCAGCTGCATCTCTTTCTTCCTGGGTATTCATAACTCCGGTAGTCTTAAGCAAATTCCAGACTCCAACAGGCAGTCCAGGCTGCAACCAACTTCCATTTACTTTCAAGTGACCTGAAATGGTTCCTTGCTGTGAAGGGATATAGCCTGGGATTTCCAAAACCTTGTTTCTATTGGCTGACCAGGTCAACATACTATTCCATTTAAAGCCGCCATTGAATACATCTGCAGCCAGACTTAATTCTACCCCTTTGTTTTCAAGGCTACCCAGATTCTTCAAAATTGAACTAAATCCAGTCGTTAATGGAACCGAGATATTCCAAAGAAGATCCGTGGTTTTCTTATAATAATAATCCGCCGTGAAATTTAACCGGTTATTGGCAAATCCAAAATCCACACCATAGTCTGTAATGGCTGTTGTTTCCCATTTCAAATCAGGATTTGGCATATTTTGAGCTGCAATACCAACATTGGTAATACCACCAATCGGGTAAACATAGGTATTCATTTTTTCAACAGACGAATAACTCTCAATGTTTTGATTACCGGTTACGCCATAGCTGGCTCTTAATTTCAAGTTACTGATGAAATCCACATTCTTCATAAAGCCTTCCTGATCGATACGCCATGCTCCGGCAACAGATGGGAAGTATGCCCATTTATTGTTGTCCCCAAACTTGGAACTTCCGTCAGCACGTGCCGTTACAGTTATTAAATAACGGTCCATCAGCACATAATTGATACGGCTGAAAGCGGATAACAATGTATTCTTGTTTCTTCCTGAATAAGGCTTATCCCAGGTAGCTCCTGCATCTAAATTGTTGTATTCATACACATCAGAAATGAAGTTTCTGGCAGTCATGCTACTCGATTTGTTTTCTACTGCCAAGGCTGAGGTACCAATAATCGCGTTGATGGAATGAACTCCAGACTTTTTAAGGTAAGTCAATACATTTTCATTGGAAAGTGATTGATTCCTGTAGTTTTGTTGTTGGCCAATACCGTTTGCATTAGCACCAGTATTTGTTTCTTTAGGCTCATAAACTTCACGCAATGCGCTTGAAAGATCGGCTCCAATACTTAGCTTTAATGTCAATCCTTCGAGGATACTCAATGAAAGGTCAGCGGATCCCAATACGCGGTCGATGGTTCCTTTATCCAATAAATGATTCACATAAGGAACCGGGTTTGGCACAGCGGAACTACCTGATAAAAAGTTCATCGACATGTATCCATCGGTGGTTGGATTGTATACCGGAACAGTGGGAGGCATAACTAAAGCAGCATTGACGATGGAGGTATTACCTCCGCCGTCGCCGTTTTCCCTGCCTACATTGGAAGTTACCCTGCTAGCAGCAAAACTGGTCGAAAGATTGATCCACGGAGAAATCTTTGTATCGATGTTGTTTCTGAAAGAAATGCGGTTAAAGTCCTGGTTTTTCACAACACCTTCCTGATCGAAATAACCGGCCATGATAGAGAATTTAGTATTGTCTGATCCCCCGGTGATGGTTACATTGTGATTCTGTACGGGAGCAGAGCTGTTAAAGATTTCCTTTTGCCAATCTGTTCCTTCACCCAATGCACTAACAGCGGGATAAAGCGGATTTGGCGTAGCGCTTGGATAATATGCTGGCCGTGCATCATTTATTGCAGCTTCGTTGGCTAAATTACCCCATTCGGTGGCATTCATCATATCCAATTTCTTAGCTACTTCCCCAATCCCGAAATATCCATCGTAAGACACTTTCGTTTGTCCTGATTTTCCTCTTTTGGTGGTAATCAATACAACTCCGTTGGCTCCGCGTGAACCATAAATGGCAGTTGCAGAGGCATCCTTTAAAATTTCCATGCTTTCAATATCGTTTGGATTGAGTGTTGCCAATGGGTTTTGACCTGCACCCGATCCTCCTGCTGCACCTCCTGCTGTTACAGGATATCCATCAATCACATACAATGGCTGGCTTCCTGAAGTCAGTGAGTTCCCTCCTCGAATACGAACATCAACGTTTCCACCTGGTGATCCGGATACAGCAATAACTTGCACACCAGCTACTTTTCCTTGCATTCCTTGCTCAAATGACGCAACAGCCTGCTTCTTGATCACATCCGCTTTTACCGAACCAACCGACCCGGTAAGATCGCTTTTGCGCATGACTCCATATCCTACTGCTATAACTTCATCAATGCCAATGGATTCTTCTGACATTACAATGTTGATAGAAGATTTATTGCCTACTTTTATTTCCTGCATCTTCATTCCAACAAATGAAAATTGCAAGGTCGCATCTGCAGGAATATTTGACAAAGAATAATTTCCGTCACTGCCCGTAATGGTTCCATTGGTAGTTCCTTTTACCACCACTGAAACACCGGGTAGAGTACTTCCTGAGGAATCAGTTACCTTACCTGTCAGCGACTTTTGCTGTTGACTTACACTTAACTGCTGATTGGAGGGCTTTACAATGATGTTTTTCCCCGAAAACTCGTAGCTCAATGATAAATCGGCTAACATGCTATTCAGGATGTTTTCAATAGTCTTATTTTTAAATTCAACACTGATGGTTTTATTTTCATCAATCTCACTTTTGTTGTAAAAGAAATAAACTTCGGATTGCCTCTCTATTTCATCAAAAACTTGTGAAATAGTGGCATTTTTCAAACTCAAATCCAAACGTGTGTTCTGTGCCGATACATTGGCCGACACTTGCAGAACCGTTAGCAGAATCAAAAAAAAGTTAAGTTTCATAATTAGCCAGAATTTTTTGAACGAAGGCGATGAGCCTCCATTCGATTGCCGAATAATTTTCATAAATTTGGGTTTAGTTAAAAATAATGAATTACGTTTTAGCGCATTTCTGCGTTTTTAAACAGGGACAGTTCGCAGCTGTTCCTGTTTTTTATTCCATGAAGTTGGAATTACAAAAAATCAAAACATAGAAGTTATTCAATCATATACAGTTCGTTTTATAAGTTAGTAATTAGTTAGTATCTCTATTCTTTTAGTTAGTTTTTCAAATTCTTGTAATTAATGGCTTTACGAAAAATTTCCTTTAGAATATCCTTCAAAGCCTTCCTTGTTTAATCTTCACATTTGCAATAAATAACGGAAACAGAAACCTTCAAGACTAAACTTTCCTCTACTGCAACCAGATATCCCGTCCATTCATCCGGTATTTGATTTTAGTAGTTCTTTCAAGGGTTTCAAGTGCGCTGAAAATATTCTGTTCGTATTCAAACATTCCCCTAAAATGCAATTTGCGCAAAGAGTCATTCTCCAGGTGAATGCGCACGTCATACAGCTTTTCCAACTCAAGGATAATTGTTCCCAGATCAGCATTTTTAAACACATACTTCCCGTCTTTCCAGGCCATATGTAAATAGGTTTCTACCTTACCCATGATAATCTTCTTTTTAGCTATATCGAAAATTACCTGCTCTCCTGGCTTTACTTTAATGGGCTCATTTGGACATCCATCAATGCTAAACTCTATGCTACCTTCTTCCAGTGTAGCTTCTACTTTTTCCTCTCCCGAATAAGCTTTCAGGTTAAAAACTGTTCCAAGCACTTTTATTTTAACCTGTTTGGTATTGACGATAAATGGCTTGTCCTTATTGGTTGAAACCTCAAAGTAAGCTTCTCCGTCCAGGTTTACTTCCCGGATTCCCCCTTTTAGCGCAGGATTGTATGTTAGAGTAGTATTGGCATTAAGCCAGACCAGGGTTCCGTCAGACAATACGCATTTGGAGATTTGACCTTTGGGTGTGATGACCTCGCATAACTGACTGTCATTGCTCATCTGCCTGGAATCGAGATACCAACCTATGCTTAAAATAAGGGGCAAGGCCAGCATAGCTGCTATCCGGATGAGATAATAATTCAATCCGATAGACTTACCAGGTTGGGAGAATTGCTTAATGATTTGATCTTTGATTTTTTCCCTGTCCGCTATAATTTCTAATTGCGAAAAATAAGGTCTACTTTTCTCCCAGATACGTTGACTTTCTTTAAAAAGCCGTTCATTGGCAGGGGATTGGGCCATCCATCGGTTTAATTCATCCTTTTCGTCTTGGGTGGCTTCGCCGCTTAAATAATTGCTTATCAATAGGTCAACTTGATCGTGCTCTTCCTGCATGGGGAAATCGGGAATTTCGGTTAATACCTAATTGACGATTTGAAATAAAGATACCCTGTAAGAAGATTAATATTTTTTTTGAAGATGAATAAGGAGTAGTTGAATGGACTTAGAATCAATTAATTCAATTCGTAATCTTTTTAAAGCGATTCCAATTTGCATCTCTACCGTTTTTACCGAAATGTTGAGACGAAGGGCAATCTCAGAATACTTAAGTTCCTCGAAACGGCACAAAATGAATATTTCCCGGCATTTTTCCGGCAGCTTATGAATAGCTCTATTGATTTTGTCAGTGATTTCGGCCTCTTCCAATAGATCGGTATAGTGGCCTGATTCAAAATTAGGAAGTGTAGAGAGGTATTTCGATTCAGTCTTTCTGTGTTTTAACACGTCGAGCGAAGCATTGCGTACTGATTGAAACAAATAGGATTTCAGGGAATCGATGTGGAGCTTCTCACGCTTGATCCATAAATCCACAAATACTTGTTGAACAATGGACCTGGACAAATCAAAATCATGAAGGATCTTATCTGAAAAGAAACACAGGCAAGGATAGTATAGATCAAAAATTTTATTGAATGCTTTCTCATCGCCATTTTTAATCCCTTCAAACAGAATATGAACCTTCTCCTGTGTCATGGCAGTAAAAATAGTAAGATTTTCGAATGATGATATTTTCAAGATCTATATTTTGTTGAATTTTCAATTCATAGGTCGTTGAGTAATGTTGATTATTAGCTTAATTATATCTAATTATGGGATTTAAGTTACTGGCTTTTTGTAACTTACAGCTTCCGTTGAATAAGAGTATTTAGATTGGATCAAGCCGCTGCTGGGCATATTATCTTTATATCCTATTCCACCTGTTCGGCCCGACGTACGTTTTTACCTTCTACTTTCATTATATCATCTCCCAGATCTTCTCGTGCCTGATCTGCCAGAATGGATAAACTTTCGACTATCTCAGGATAAAGTTCTTTTACATCGTACCGTTCACCCGGATCGCGCCTCAGATCATAAAGGGCAAGCCCGGCTGCTCGCTGGCCAATCTTACCTGGGAAACCATCTTTGCCCGGCATTTGTCCTTCATATGATTGGGTAGGATGGGGTAGGACCAGCTTCCATCGCTCATCTCTCACAGCTTCCAGGCTGTTCTTCTTATAATAGTAATACAGTATTTTGCGCGGATTGGCCAGTGAATCTCCTTTCATTAGGGCTGATATATCCACCCCGTCGATCTTCTTTTCTGGAAGTGCTGCGCCTGTTATTTGCGCCAGGGTAGGAAGTATATCGATGGTGCAAGCGAGTTTGTTGTTGATGCTTCCTGTAGGTATCACTCCGGGCCATGTCATCAGGCAAGGTACTCGCTGACCTCCCTCATAGCTGGTACCTTTGCCCTCGCGCAAGCCTGCGGTTGATCCTGCATGGTTTCCAAAGTTGATCCAAGGGCCATTGTCGGAAGTAAAAATAACTAAGGTATTTTCACTTAGCCCTGCTTCTTTCAATGTGTTCAGGATTTGGCCTACCGACCAGTCTATCTCCATGATCACATCGCCATAAAGGCCTTGTCCGCTTTTTCCTTTGAACTTATCAGAAGCGGCCAGCGGAACATGGGGCATGGAATGAGCCAGGTACAAAAAGAAAGGCTTTGCCTTATTCTCTTTGATAAACTTAACCGCCTCCTGGGTATAGATGCCAGTCAGTTCAGCCTGGTCGTCCAAGGTTTTTATCTCTCTTATTTTTTCATTGCCGCGTATAAGTGGCAGAGGTGGAAAGTTTAGGTTTCGCTGATTGTTGTCTGCAGTAACTGGCGTCCCGTCGTAATTAACAGGCCACATGTCATTTGAATAGGGCAGGCCCAGGTATTGATCAAAGCCTTGCTGCAAAGGCAGGAAAGGAGGTGCATCTCCAAGATGCCATTTGCCGATGGCAGCCGTTTGGTAATTTTGTTTCTTTAATAGTTCGGGGATCAGTTCTTCTTCAGGATTCAACCCAATTTTTGAGTTGGGGAAGAGCGCCCCGGATATTCCTACCCGGTTGGGATAACATCCTGTAAGAATGCCCGCACGTGAAGCGCTACATACAGCCTGTACCGCATAGAAGTTCGTAAAGCGCACTCCCTGGGCCGCCATTCGGTCGAGGTTGGGAGTCTTGTATTGAACGGCTCCATAGCTGCTCAAATCGCCATAACCCATATCATCCACAAAGATGAGCACCACGTTGGGCTTTTTATTTACTTGCTGTACCTGCCCCACGATGCTTTGCGGTAGACTGCAGGTGGCTGCTACTCCGCACATGCCTAATAAAAGATTCTCTTTCAGCTTCATTGTTTCATCCTTTAAATTCAAATGATGATTCTGTAGCCCTTTGATCGACCGTTGGAAAGATCAATAAAATGCTTTATATTTCTGCTACTTATTCTTTTTCCACAGAACGGTCAGGTTTGTTTTCAGGCAAATACTTCTTAATATCGACCACATGCGGGTAAGGGATTTCAATACCTTCTCGTTCGAATGCTTCCTTAATTTCAACAAAAACGCTGTTTCTCAAGGCCACATAATTGGCTTTTTCAAACCATACAGCAAAAGTCAGGTTAATGCTACTTTGGCCAAATTCCTTGAATATAATAACCGGTTCAGGCTCTTCCAGGCACATGGGATTGTTTTTGGCAACATTTTCCAACACAGCCTTTACTTTTCGCAAATCTTCCTTGTAAGCCACCGCTAATAGAAACTCTAATCTGCGTATAGGAAACTTGGTTACATTGACCAACTCTGTTGATATGACCGTTTGGTTTGGAATTCGTATCAAAAGGTTATCGTAGGTTTTTACTTTGATTGAAAGCAGATCGATGGAGTAAACGGTTCCAGTTTTATCACCGATACGAACTACATCACCCAGTTCAAATGATTTTTCTGATACCAGGAAAAGTCCGCTGATAATATTCCCTATGCTGGTCTGGGAGGCAACCCCGATCACAATACCAACCACCCCGGCTGCACCAAAAAGTGCTGTTAAATCGTAATTCAGTTCACGAATCACTATGAGCACCAACCCGATGTAGCCGGTATAAATAATGGTTCGCACCACCAACATCATCGACTGACGCGACAGATGCTTGTAAAGCGAACGACGGACCATAAAAGAAACCAGGTGAATGGAAGCACTGCCGATAATGAGGACAAACAAAATCCTGATTATCTTATGAACCATACCGCTGCTGAAAAAACTTGAAAACCCAAAATCCATAACTTAGCTTTGATAGATATTTTTGATAAAAAAGAAACTTTTCCGGAACAGGTTTCTTCCTCCTGCAGCCCTCGGTTTGGCCATCTGAGCCGGGTGGTGGCCATGAATTTCATTTTTCACTGTAAGAGTTACGCTTCCTGCATGTTCCGGACCCCTAAATTCAATCTCCACATGATTGGAGAAAA
>JACMKG010000372.1 GCA_014380255.1 Prolixibacteraceae bacterium
ATCACAGGGTCAAAAGGATCGGACGTCCATTTATCGATCGGATCCACCGGCATCACATCCATGTGGGCATATACCAAAACGGTGGGTTTGGAAGGATCAATGATCTTCTCACCGTAAGTTACCGGATTGCCTTCCGATTCATACACCTCGGCACGATCGGCCCCGGCATTGAGCAACAGCTGCTTCCAGTATTCGGCTGCACGGTACATCTCAGGCTTGTTGGCTGCCAGTGAACTGATGGAAGGGATACGGATTAATCCGAAGAGTTCTTCCAAAAAACGCTCTTTATTTTCTTGAATATAAGTTTCTATCTGTGACATAGGGTTATTGATTATTGATCTTTTTTAAATTAAACACATAGGATCATAGAACACATAGAAAAAGTGATTTGTTCTTATTTTAATTTAAACACATAGACACATAGAGCACATAGAAAAATAGATTTGTTTTATCTGTGTATATATGGTTAATTTCATTCTTATACTTTTTATAGAAAATAAAACTATGTGTTCTATGTGTCTATGTGTTTAATTCTTCTTTTACTTTTCATCGATAAAATAAAGCTGATTATCTTCCACTTTATAATACAGAGGAGCAATGGTAATTTTGGGGTAACGCTGACGCAGGCGCAGGGTTTCACTTAACACGAAATCCTTTTCATTGCTGATTTCAAACATGGGAGAGAAATGCCTGAAATGATCCTCCGCCTTTTCCTTATCCCATCCTGCGATATCCACCAGACCTTGAATGAAATCATCCCTGCGAGCCATCAAATTCACCATTCCGCAGTGGTTATGGGCAATAAGCACAATATGGCTCACCTGACCCACAGCAATGGCGTAGGATACCTTAAATTCGCTGTAACGAAGATTGGCACCCCCGGCACGGATAATAAAGGCATAATTATCAGGCATATTCAAATGCTTTCTATTATCCATACACATTCCTACCAACAGTTGAGCCTTATCGTAAGTTTCATACGGCCGGTTCAGGTTATGATATTCCAAAAGCATTCCAATGGGCGTATTTTGATATTCTGCTGGAATGTCGTTAAGGGAATTTACTGCAATTAATTTGTTCATATCATTTGTTTTTTGCCTTGTCTTCAATCAGCCGCCATGCCCGGTTGTTGTCCTGGCTATAGACGGGTAGCATTGAGCAACTGGTTAAAAGTACATTTAAAAATCCGAAAATTCATTATCTCTTTTACATAGATTGACCATGCTTGTCTTTTTTATTTGACAGATGAAGGAAAATGAGGTATGAAATGTATCTTTGATATAACTAAACTCAATCTCAATGAATTCACCCCAATGGCAAGACCTGCTAAAACTGGTAGCAGGGGAGAAACCTTCAAATGACCCTATCGGTTTTATCATCGATAGCCCATGGCTTCCCGGTTGGTATGGCATCTCCACCCTTCAGTATTACACCTCTGATGAACTGTGGCTAGCTGCCAACAAAAAAGCCATCGAGACCTTTCCCGAGGTAATGTTCCTGCCCGGTTTCTGGTCTGAATACGGGATGTGCTCCGAGCCTTCAGCCTTTGGTGCCAAACAGGTATGGTATGATTCCAACCTGCCCCATGCCGATAAGGTGATCCAGGAGATAGAAGATATTAAAAAGCTGAAAAAGCCTAACCCTGCCACCGACGGAATGCTTCCCTTTATCCTTCAGCGGCTGATTACCATGCAGCCCAGGATCCAGGAAATGGGTCATGAGATCAAGTTTGCTGTTGCCCGTGGACCACTCAACATTGCTACCTTCCTGATGGGAACCACTGAATTTTTGATGGGAATGATGATGTACCCCGAGGAGATACATCAATTACTCAGAACCATTACCGACTTTACGGTCGACTGGCTCAAATTGCAGAAAGAGACTTTCCCAAGCATTGAAGGCATCTTGCTGCTCGACGATATTGTAGGTTTTATAGGAGAAGAGGAATGCAGGGAGTTTGCCGTTCCGTATCTTAAACAAGCCTTTTCAGCTTTTGAATCCAAGGTACGTTTCTTTCATAACGATGCCTACGGTTTGATAAGCACTCCTTTTTTGAAAGAGGCAGGCATTAACCTGTTTAACTTCAGCTTCGAACATTCCATCAATGAAATAGCAGAACTGGCAGGCCCTGGCATCGTGCTATTGGGTAACCTGCCCCCACGTGATGTGCTGGGAGCCGGAACCCCTGAATCAATAGCCCTGGAAACCCTTAAAATGGTTTCCGAAGTGAAGGATAAAAGCAGGATGCTATGGTCTATAGGCGGGGGAATGCCTCAGAATGTACCTACTGAAAATATCCGGGCATCATACTCTTTGCCTGGATTGTTGGTGAGGGTGAAGTGAATTATTTGCCCCGTATGAACGCTCCGTAAGTCTTTCTCGAAAACAAAC
>JACMKG010000373.1 GCA_014380255.1 Prolixibacteraceae bacterium
ACCACTGACTACTGATCACTGGCCTCCCTGCCCCCTGCTCCCTGCTCCCAGCCTTTATGTGATTTATATCCTGATCGTAACAGAAGCTTTTACAGGCAATGCCCTGAGGATAGCCTTTGCTTCATTTTCAGGGATAAGGATGAGTATTTCAGGAGTATAATGTGGATTCTTCAACCGGACAATCTCCTTGAATGAACTCATTATATTTTTTAGATCGCGCTTAAAAGCAAACCCTTCACCTAACTTATAATCGGATTTTGATTCAGAAATAGAATCAATACCTTGGATGTTCAATTCAAATTCACGGTCCAGTTTTACAGTCCAGAATATATTTTCTTTTGGAAGCGAATCTTGTTTCAATGGGTCCACTAAGGGTATAGCCTCATACTCTGCGTTTGATTTCGGCGCCTGTACCACTTTAAATGGATTCTTGGCAATCGATGATTCAAATTGCTGAATGGTGAGCGGACTGCCAAACATGTTGAAATAAACATTTGCATCCATTCTTTTAAAGAAACCCGATGTAGAATAGTCCCTGATCTTTGATGTCATAACCACCACACCTTTTAGCTCCAGCTGAATTACATGGGATTCAAGGTCAATCGATAGCCCAATTGAATCATCTGCAGCCATTTTAACCCGTGATTCGATCCAAGCTTTTTCTTTCATTAGTTCAATCAGCGTAGGGCTAACAGGGGTAGTACCCTCGGTTTGTGTTAAGGCCAGTTTCATTCTGTCACGAACAGCCCCCACGGCTAAAAGTGCATAGACAAAAGTAAAGCCCAGCAGGATAATGCTAAAAATGATTGCAAATATTTTCACGCCACTGCTCTTCTTCTTGTCTTCTTTCACATAAAGGCTATCGAAATCTTCGGTAGAATTTTCTTTCATATTAATAGATATAAACTTTTGAACCTACTTCCATTGTACTATAAACCGCTTCCAGATCATCGTCCAACAGACGGACACATCCATGAGTGACATTCAATCCCATGAAGCGTTTCCAGACTGTACCATGAATCATGTAACCATTTCCTAGTTCCAACTTATATTTCCCCAAAGTACCTTTTTCATAGCGTGAAGCATGTCCCATAGGAGGAACTGGCAATCCTTCTTCAATAAAAGCCCAGTCAGGCTTGGACCATACCGGATTTGGCACCTTACGCAATACTCTCCGCACCCCTTTGGGCGTGTAGAACTTATCTTCACCATCAGCCGAAACCAATCTCTCATTCTTTCCGGTTGAGCATACTCCATCACGTACCTTTTCTTTTCCCTTATACAGATAGTAATGGTTATCAGTAGTATTGATAATCATGTAACCATTGGTAGGAGTAAATTTAGCCAGTTTGGACTGAAGCTTTGCAATGTCTTTTTCAAGTTTTGCTTTTTGCGCCTCCGCTCCCTCAGCTTCCGCTTGTGATTGATTTAATGCAGGTAAGATAATCGTAGACTCTTGCAGAGCCGGGATTGCAAAAACCACCATCGATGCAACAAACAATATTCCGACCAGAAGAATGGCAAGATAAATAATAAACGTGCGAATCATATATTAATAATTTTTACTTTAATTTCTTAGACTAAGCTATCATTGATTACCCGGTAGCTTCTGTGCAATACATCCCATCGGATTTAAAAATCCAATCCTTGGGATACAACAGAAAGAGGTTGAATAGAACCCACAATAGTTACCCTGGTACCTGAACCAACCAACCGGTATAAATCATCAATATCTCTATCCTTTAATCCGACGCACCCGCTTGTCCAATTAAAGCCTTTTCCACCGTTACCATGTATTTCAATTAAACTACCGATTCCAGCACTGCGCGAAATCAGCCCTTTCTTCTTTTTTGCCTGAAATTTGGCCCTATCCTCTGCATTGGGATAATCGAGCAGCAAAGCTTTGTGATAAATAGTACTTCCCCGCTCTTTCTTACTTGTTATGCGGTAATTACCTTCCGGAGTAGCTTTATCGCCGTTACGTTCCTTATGGGCCATCCAGTTGGGGCCAAATTCAGCTTCATAACTGCGGATAGCTTTTCCTGATTGGTAAACATACAAGATATGCGCAACTTTATCAACCAATATTACTTTATTCCCGCCACGGGAAGCAGCAATGGCATCATTGGCCAAACGCACCCAGTAGGCATGATCTCCAAAATAGTCGCGTAGCATTTTGCCCGCAGCTACATTGGCATGATTGACGAATATCTCAGCTTTTTTGAATAATATTTCAGCATCTTTCAGCTTGCCACCTTCGTGAGCAATTTTTGATTCGCTTAAGTACATCTTCGATTTGTTATGCGCATCAAAAACTGATTTTGGTAATGGCAGATCTTTAAAAAGCTTATTATATAATTCTATTTTTTTTGCCAGGCTAATAAAGGCAGCCTCCACATCCTTACTTAAATTAGCAGACTTTTTTATAGCTTCTTCCTTGGCGTCATCCGCTATTTTCTTTGATTTTTTTGCAAAGCTAATTACCTTGGAATAATCGCGGAACAGTATAAACCTGGTATTCTCACGAGACCAGTTTACCATTGCCGAATCATACAACTGGATGGATTCTTTGTAAGCACTTTCACAATAAACATTTGCTTCAGCCTCTTTTGCAATGGCCAACGCTTCACGTGCAATGCGCAAATCTTCTGTTGGGAGTGTTTTCTGCGATACAATGATTACAGAAATACTTATTGCAATAACCAATACTGAAAACAAGACAATTACTAACCACTTTAATTTCAATCTCTTTCCTAATGCCATCATTTATCTATTAAAAAAATACCCGAGGAAAAACCCCCGGGTATTATAACGACTAACTCAAATGAGTTATTATTTTTTGCTAGCAATAGCTGTTTCTAATTCAGCTTTGATAGAAGTAGCTTTTTCTTTAGCAGCTTTAATTTTGTCATTTGAACCAAGCAAATCACCATTAGCCAATAAAGCTTCAACTTCAGTTACAGTAGTTTCAGCTACAGCGATATCGCTGTTGATAGCTTCTAAAGCAGCTCTTCCTTCTTTTCCTCTTGGAGCTTTAGCAACTAACGCTTTGTTTTCTTCGTTCAACGTTTTTACTTCGCCGATCATAGTTTCAACTTCAGCTTTCAACTCAACTTTGCGAGCTTCTGCTTTAGCTTTAGTGTCAGCAGCCATTTGGTTAACAGCAGCTAATGTTTCTTTAGCTTTTGAATAATTTGGGAACCATTTAGCTTTAGCAACTTCAACTTTTTCGTTTGCTGATTTCATTGAATCTTGCAAAGCGTTGAAAGCTTCTGGTACATACAAGTCAGCACCTGAATCTTTAACATCCTGAATAGCAGCAGTTGCTGCATCCATTTCAGCTTGAGGAACTTTAGCACAAGAACTAAATAACACGGCCACACCCATTGCTGCAATAGCAATAATTAATTTACTTTTCATACTCAATTTAAAATTTGGTTTTCTCTAAAATTATTAACTTTATAATATAACTAAAAACTTCGATTAATTTCTATTTTTACACCCGATTTGAAACGGGATTTTAAACAAATCACCATTGTGACGAAGGTTTTGCGAGAAGTAACACATCTTTCATTTATTTTTTATCTTTTTTATTTGAGCGTACTTATTTCCAGTTACTATAAATGGCATTAAAAACTAAATATCAGCATAAGTCGGATGAAGAAATAGTTCATTTAATTATGAATTCAGGGAATCAGGAATTATTTGAAATGCTTTATTCCCGCTATTTTAAGAAGGTAAAAGATAAATGCTTCAGCTTTTTAAAAGACAGTAAACAAGCGGAAGAATTTGCGAACGACATCCTGACTAAAGCCTATGAAAAAATACCCGGATTTAAGGGGAACTCATCTTTTTCATCCTGGCTTTATTCCATTACCTATAATTACTGCATCGATTATTTAAGAGTCAAGAAAAAACTTCACTATCCGAATTGGAACAACAGTAACGAGATTCCTGAAATTATCGACGAATCGGAAACCGATTTCGAAGAAGCCAACTATGAAAACCTCATGGCCATCCTCGAATTGGTTCACCCCGAAGAGAAAGTGCTTTTGTTAATGAAATATCAAGACAACCTACCTATAAAACATATCGCTAAGACCTTACGTATTAGTGAGGATGCTGTCAAAATGAGATTAAAACGTGCCCGGACGCGGGTTATCTATATGTATCAGCAAAAATTCAGTCAGAATAATTAATAGCTAAAGAAAGTGTTACTATTTAGTAACATACCGTCTATAGTAAGAAAAGATAAGAAAGATTTATTCATAATTTAACCTAAATGAATATCAAATTTCATATCCCAATTAAATTATAATGATTCATGAAGAACATATTTAGCAAATTATTCAAGTTTACGAATGTCAATTTACCACCCCCTGTAAAAATTGCTTTTTCTGAAGAATTTGGTGAGTCTATAAACGTAGAATGGCTTCAGATTGATGACTTTTATGAAGCTATTTTCTATATCAAAGAAGTTGAACACATTGCACGTTTTGATGCCACCGGGAAAATCCTGAACGTGAAAAGAAATTTATCCATTCATTCAATTCCTGCACATATTAATGAAAAAGCATCTCAGCATGGAGAGCTGATGAATGCCATAGAAATTAGCGAAGAGGTAATTGTGGCTTATGAATTAATCGTACGGGATGAAACCCTGACACGTTTTTCTTTATTGCTGAATGAAAAGGGAGGACTTATTCATAAATCCAAACTGTAATTTAAAAAGGCGCATTCAACGAATCAAATTGCTTCAGTTTGGGAATAATTCCTTTAAAGAGCAATATCTCAAACATATACGGTGAGTAAAGAAATTTCAGTAAAGATCAAAGACGTTTGAGTATTTGTTAATCAGTAAAAAAAATTAAAAAAAGTAGCTAAAAACTACTTCAGACTATTGCACAAGTAAGAATTTAAATACTATATTTGCAACCTCAAAACACAAATGGTGGTTGTAGCTCAGCTGGTTAGAGCACTGGATTGTGGTTCCAGGGGTCGTGGGTTCAAATCCCATCATCCACCCATTTTTTACCCAATTAACTTTCAAACAGTTGATTGGGTTTTTTATTTTTATACCTTGAAACAGTACTTGAAACAGAATCCCCTTTTCAGCCTCCAGGCAAAAGATATCCCCCTCACTACAAAAAGCATTCTTTTTGTTAAAATGGCGGAAGGTTATTGATGGAATGAAGGACTGAAGGACTTTTCATGCGCAGCGGATGAAAGGATTGTTGCATTCCTTTATACTTTCTTGTTTCATTGGTCTTACGTCTCATATCTCTTATCTTTTGTCTTTGTTCTAATATCTCTTGTCTTTCGTCATATTTTGCCTGCTTTAGATACCTATTGGTAACCTATTGGTAACTTTTCTGTATCTGAGGTTACAGAAAGGTTACAGATGAGTTACTAATGAGTTACTAATGATGGCAAAGTCAAGTAAATGCCCAGGGGATGATTATTGGTTGGGAAAACCTTGTTATGTGGGAGCGATCTGCACTTATTAATCGATACGAACCCTAAAAAAGGTTTTTTTATTTTGCAGGAAGATATTTGTGCATGGTTGTTATCCGTCATGTTTTGCACGTGATCCCTGCTAGTGCGGGATTTGTTTCCATGCTATGTTTCGTTTGAGGCAAAAAAAAGGAACTTGTAAAAAACAAGTTCCTTCAGACATACACCATTGCTTAATTCTAATACTTATAAACCCCTGTAAATTCGAAACCTTCGTTATTAAAACCTTTCGAGATCACTTTATACGTAACAGAATCTTTTCCTGCTATCTTGATAGAACTTAAGTCGAAAGTGACAACAGCTGACATACGAATCAAATCCGGATCGTCGTTATCATTATGCCTTAATTCCAGAACTACAGGTTCTGTGGCAGTCGCATTAGGCTGTTTTACAAGGTTTATATAATGCATTTTATTTCCCCCGCGGTATTGCAACTCGAAGTTCAACATGTTCTTTTTTTGCCAATGATCTTTAACATGAATGGGATCATTGCCAATGCTGTCTTCGATGGCAGGAGTAATATCCAGAATACCTTTGTAAAGGATGTTACGCAGCGAGTTAATTCTCACATCGTACTGCTCTACGTTTTCAGTATTCTCTTTCTCATTAATAACTGTAAAGTTGGCCAATACTCTTTGATTGTCAGTCACATCATCATTCCAACCTGTACTGTTTGCAGGAAAAAGCACCTCACCATTATCAAGTTCTATAGTAAATGAGTTATTGCCAGAATCTTTATGGACCAGACCAAAGCCTACCCATGCATTATTCATTGAATTTTCATCCTCATCTAATAATTCGCAACTTGACAAGAAGCCAAATGTGATTCCGAACATTAAATAGAATATTAACTTTTTCATTGTTTTTGAGTTTAAATTAGTAATTGTTTTTTTTAATCTTTAATAATTGCTTCGACGCGTTTGTAATACAATTTTTAAAAGTCATTTGTTCTATAGAGATTCAATCAGACAAAGAAAAGTTGCGTGCCTGAAACATTTTTTTTATTCCTGCATGGCAAAATTTTCATTTAAATGATTGATGCACCTTAATATCCGGATTAAAAAATAAATATGAATCTCTATTTTTATATTTTTGTAATGACAATGTTTGTTTTTGAATATCAAACTTTTAACCGATGCCACAACGTGATTACCTGATGCAGCAATTGGAAGAGATGGGTTATTTTCTGGCAAGTTTGATTCGCCGGGTTTTAAAACTGAAAGATGAGAGCCGGGAAGATGAAATTACAGAAATGCTTCATGAATTGATACAGGAGAAATTATCTTTTGACTTGAATGAAGCCATTGTCCTGGATAATGATGGGTTTCTGGAACTGATGAAAGAACACTTTCAGACAGAAGATCATCTTGAAGAAATGGCTGAGCTATTGATGCTGACAGGAAAATCAATTCATCCGTTGTCGATTACAAGGATTAATTACCTTGACAAGGCGCTGGTGCTTTACAACCATCTCCAGGAAACAAGCCAAAACTTTTCGTTTACGCGGAAAGATAAGATTATGGAGATTCGGCAGTTACTCGGTAGTTAATGAAAAAATGAGGAATTCAGTAAAAACAATTTACTATGGTACAGCAACTAGAAATCACCTTACCTTCGTTTAAGCGGGGCTATCATCTCGTGACTGACCAGATAAGCAAGGAGTTGCCACAGCTTCCCGAGAAGGGATTGATGAACATCCTGATCAAGCATACCTCTGCGGCTATTACCCTCAATGAGAATGCTGATCCATCCGTTAGAGACGATTTCGAATCCTTCATGAATAAACTGGTACCTGAAAATGATCGTTCATTTACCCATACAGAGGAAGGATCGGATGATATGCCTGCTCATCTAAAGAGTTCGCTGATAGGTGCAAGCTTAACGATTCCCATTACCAACCACCGGTTGAACCTGGGAACATGGCAAGGAATTTATTTGTGTGAATTCAGGAATTCGGGAGGCAGACGAAAGCTGGTTATCACCATTATGAGCTGAAAGTCTACGCGGAAAAAGCCCGTGGTCAGTGATCAGTATTCAGTGATCAATGATCAGTGGTCAATGCCCAGAAACCAGCAACCAACCTTTCAAACCTTTCAAACTTTTTCAAACCCTTCCAACTTTTCCCAACCCTTCAAACCCTTACAACCTCCCTATCATAAAGATCGCTGGCCGCTTTTGAATATCAGGAATATTAGTTTTCCAGAACGAAACAGGCTTTGTTCGAATAAATTCTGTATCCAGGGTAATATCGACGGCAATGCACAACATCGTTTGAGGTTCACAATTCTTCAGTAACTCCTCGAGCAGCTGCAAGTTGCGATAAGGAGCTTCAATAAAAACCTGGGTCTGTCCTTCCAATTGCATTCTTCGTTCCAACATTTTAATCTGCTGTGATTTCTCAGGGTTCTTGATGGGCAG
>JACMKG010000374.1 GCA_014380255.1 Prolixibacteraceae bacterium
GATACCATTATCTGTTTTGGCAATACCATAGTGCATCTGCTGAATGATGATGACATCCGGCAGTTCCTTCGCGCTGCATACCATGCACTCGCACCCGACGGAACTTTGACCATCCAGCTTTTAAACTACAGGCACATTGTTGAAAACCAAATAAAGTCCTTGCCGCTGATTGACAACGAACAGGTGACCTTTGAACGCAGCTACGCATTCACGCAAGATTCAGAATTAATTGACTTCAACACCCGGCTCACTGTCAAAGCTACCGGGCAAGTGATCGAAAACTCCATTAAACTCTATGCCATCAAGCAAGATAAACTCCATGCCCTACTGAGTGAAACCGGGTTTACAGGCCTGGAATATTTCGGGAACTTTGAAAGAGAGTCCCTTAAAGCAGACAGTCTCCCGTTAATCGTTTCAGGTAGAAAGCTATTGAATAAATAAACCGATCAATCTTAAGCAAAAAGGGTTTTAAACTATTAATTGTTAATTTAATCTTGAGAACTTTTCACACGAAAACTTTACTTCTTAAATTTAAATTGTGATCTTTGTCATACTTTTTGATGATTAATAAACCATATACCCATGTTTAAAATACAGACCTTAAACAAGATTGATCCGGAAGGATTAAAGATTTTCCCTCTTGATAAATACGAAATTGCCAGTGAGTTTGCGAATCCCGATGCGATTATTGTCCGCAGCCAGAAAATGCACGATATGGAGCTTCCCTCGGGCCTGTTAGCAATCGCCCGTGCAGGTGCAGGGGTAAACAATATTCCAATCGATAAATGCACTGAAAAAGGAATTGTAGTTTACAATACCCCCGGAGCCAATGCTCATGCTGTAAAGGAAATTGTTATTGCCGGCATGTTGCTTGCCGCGCGCGATATTACAGGATCGATTGAATGGGCCAAGACGCTGAAAGGTAAAGGCGCTGAAGTGACTCCATTGGTTGAAAAGGGCAAAACCAACTTCGGAGGAACTGAAATAAGGGGTAAAACGCTGGCCGTTATCGGCTTGGGCGCTATTGGTGTCATTGTAGCAAATGCAGCACAGGCGCTGGGCATGAACGTGATTGGCTACGATCCTTACATCTCGGTTACCCATGCCTGGAAACTGAGCCGCAATGTAAAGAAAGCCGAAGGCCTTGAATCATTGCTTGCCAATGCTGACTATGTAACGCTTCAGATTCCGCTGATGCCTGCCACTACCGGATTCATCAACAAGGAAAGACTAAATATGATGAAAGATGGAGTGAAGATCCTGAATTTCGCACGTGGCGGACTGGTAAACAACCAGGACATCATTGAGGCTATTGAGTCAGGAAAAGTTGGCAAATATGTAACCGACTTCCCAGAAGATGAATTAATCAATGTAAACAATATCATTGCCATCCCTCACCTTGGAGCATCCACTGAAGAGTCGGAAACCAACTGTGCCATCATGGCCGTGAATCAGATAATCGATTACCTTGAAAACGGCAACATCGTCAATTCAGTAAACTTTCCAGCTGCTGAAATGGAACGCAACGGTGGAACCAGAATCGTAGTTGCCAATAAAAACGTCCCCAAAATGGTTAGTCAGATGACCTCTCTGCTTGCCGGTGAGGGATTGAACATTTCCAACATGCTTAACCGTAACAAGGACGAGATTGCCTACAATATCATTGACATTGATGGTACCGTACCGGCAGGAGTGAAGGAAATGCTTTCAGCCATTGAAGGCGTTGTAATGGTTCGAATCCTTCCGCCAAAGAAATAAATAGCTATAAAATACTTAATACCCGGTAAATAATGCGTAAATGCTATCTTTGCCGGGTATTTTTTTGTAACCCCCTGTTAGTGCCCTTCATGCATAACAGGTGTAAAAATTGAAAGAGGAATTTAAATATCTGTCAAATAATTAAAATGGAAAAAAATCTCATTACGAAAGCTGCAGATAATGTTCGCATTTTGTCGGCGGCGATGGTTGAAAAAGCCAAATCAGGACATCCCGGTGGCGCCATGGGTGGAGCTGACTTTGCAACTGTTCTGTATTCTGAATTTCTGAATTATGATCCAAGTGATATGACATGGATCAACAGGGATCGTTTTTTCCTTGATCCGGGGCATATGTCTCCCATGTTATATTCCGTCCTTGCCCTAGGCGGTTTTTATACCCTTGATGAACTGAAGAACTTCCGCCAATGGGGAAGCCCAACGCCGGGTCATCCGGAAGTGGAACCTTCCAGAGGAGTGGAAAACACCTCAGGTCCACTCGGTCAAGGCCACACGATGGCCGTGGGTGCCGCCATTGCTGAACGTTTCCTCTCTCACCGTTTTGGTGAATGGATGGCTCACAAAACCTATACCTTCATCTCCGACGGGGGCGTCCAGGAAGAGATATCGCAGGGTGCAGGCCGTATTGCAGGTTTCCTGGGATTGAGCAACCTGATCATGTTCTACGATTCAAATGACATACAGCTTTCATCAGAGACCAAAGATGTAACCATTGAAGATACTGCCAAAAAATACGAAGCATGGGGCTGGAAAGTGGTAACCATTGAAGGAAACAACGCCGACCAGATTCGTACTGCCCTCAAAGAAGCCAATGCAGAAACGGAAAAACCTACCCTGATCATTGGTAAAACCATCATGGGCCTGGGCGCTTTAAAAGCAGATGGTACAAGCTTCGAGCGCCAGTGCGCTACCCACGGAATGCCATTGGGCGAAGCAGGCGCTTCGTTTGAAAAATCAATTGAAAACCTGGGTGGTGATCCTCAGAACCCATTCGTCATTTTTGACGAAGTGCAGGCCCTGTTCGATCAGCGCAAAGAAGCCTTAATAGCTGCTGCAGCAAAGAAAAAAGCCGCTCAGCAGGCATGGGCCAAAGAAAACCCTGCACTGGCCGAAAAACTGGAAACTTTCTTCAGTGGCAAAGCTCCCGCGTTCGATTATGACCGTATTGTACAAAAAGCAGGTACGGCTACCCGCGCCGCGTCAAGCACCGTATTGGCAGCCTACGCAAGTGAAGTGGAGAACATGATTGTTTCATCAGCCGACCTTTCCAATTCAGATAAAACCGACGGCTTCCTGAAAAAAACTACCGCATTCAGCAAAGGTGATTTCTCAGGTTCCTTCCTTCAGGCAGGGGTTTGCGAACTGACCATGGCTACTATCATGAACGGATTGGCCCTTCACGGGGGTGTTATCCCGGTTTGCGGAACTTTCTTTGTCTTCTCAGACTATATGAAACCAGCCGTTCGTCTGGCTGCCCTGATGCA
>JACMKG010000375.1 GCA_014380255.1 Prolixibacteraceae bacterium
AAAAACTGTTTTGCTCTCGGTACATCGGATTCATCCAGGTGTTCGATGATAATAGGAATATTCGGATGTTGTTTGCTTAAGCGCTGCAGATACAAATCGTAATTAAGTGAGCCCAGCCCGGGAGCCGGCAATTCAATCATACCAACACCACGTAAGGCATGCGCTTCGCTGGCATCAATATTGGCCATTTGTACACCTTGCGCACTGCCAGCTCTTTGTACATCCTTTGCGTGTGAAATAATAACTTTCTGTGATAGGGCGTCGAAAATATGATTGAGTGTTTTATCCATCTGATCAATATTATGTTCTTCAAAGTAATTAGTAGGATCCATCAATAAACCAAGATGCGGGTCTTGTATATCAGCAAATAGCTTTAGTGTTTCTTCAACCGATCCGATCACGTTGTTCACATAAGTTTCAATTAAAAACGTAACGCCATGTTCCCTTGAAAAATTTACGATTTCTTGTATCACCGCTCTGCATTCTTCATAACCTTCGTTTGTTTTATTTCTTGGATGATGAACCCAATCACTGTCCAGGTCAAAAGTACCGGTTTCACTGATCACGTAGGGTGAACCAAGCTCGTGGGCATATTGAATTATCTTTTTTAAATGGTCCAGATTTTTTTCACGCCTGGCGGGCTCCGGGTGAACCAGGTTTGTATAACCCGAAATACAACTAATTGGTAAATTATAGTTGCGAAAAGTATTGCGGATTATGTTGCATTTTTCTTTGTTTATGTTTTCCGTAGATAGATCCATGTCTTTGAACGAAACATCAAGTTGCACAGTATTAAATCCAATACTTCTGATGCGTTTCGCGGTTTCTTCCAAAGCGTAGGGAAAGTAGCCTGTAAATATTCCAACCTGTATCATAGTTGTATTTTTTGAAAATTAGCTTCCAGGTATTTCCGCTATCGCGACCGCCCTGTGTTCTTTTACTGATAGATAACAGGCATCAACAAGCGCCATTGTCTTTAAGACATCATAACCACTGATTTCCGGTTCCTTATCATCTTCAATAGCACACATCAGTTGCGCCATTGGTCCGGCGAAAGCATCAGGAAACCACACTTCATTCCATCTCGGCTTTATCCATTCCTTTTTTCGGATAGTGGTATAATCGAGAGTGCTTGGCGTTGGGTCGGGATAGAAGGGCCAGCCAATGGTGCCTCTTGCCATACCCTCTGTTCCTTCTACACGCCAGTTTATATGAATATCGCTTTCGGCTCCCTCCCTTGCCGGCCCGGTCCATACATCATCCCAGGCAG
Source organism: Prolixibacteraceae bacterium (assembly GCA_014380255.1). The sequence goes on from JACMKG010000375.1 coordinate 1,271, forward strand.
CAGCACGAAAGCCATTAGCGTATTCCAGAATGTACATCGCAATCCCATCTTCGTGATCGAATTTTGTCAGCGTCCTTGGATCTTTGCTAACGCTGGCAAACACCCGTTCGGGATCGCCAAATAAAAAACGAAATGTGTCCAGGTGGTGAATGCTCATAGTACGGAGTGTTACCCATCCCAGTTCTTCCTGCCAGGGCATCCAATGGGGTATTGCCCTCATATCAATGGAAGCGAAAACAGGTGTGCCTAATAATCCTTGATTTAAGATAGATTTGCACGCTCTGATAGATTGATCGTAACGCATATTCTGGTTTACTCCCAGCTTTATTCCAGCCTTTTCACATAATTGAACAATTTCTTTCGACTGAGGAAAATTTATACCCATGGGTTTTTGGGCAAGTATGCCTTTGATATGATCTGCATGCTTAACTGCCTCACGAATAACTTCAATCTGATACTTAGGCGGAACGGCTATATCAATAATCTCAATTTCGGGATCGGCTAACAAATCCTGATAGGTATCATAGAGCTTAGGTATGTTGTGGCGCTCCGCTACTTTTTGCGTATTGGATTTTGTTCTTCCGCAAATGGCTACAGGATTAAAACCGTTTTGTCTGTAAGCTACCAGGTGGCAGTCTGCCATTATGAAGCCTGAACCGATGCATCCTATGCGCATGGCTCTGTTAGCAGGCAGGCGTGGCAAGTAATCTATTTCCATCTTGTGCATTTGAACAAAGTCAAAGAAATGGTTCAGTGTCGGAATACCGTTAACGTATTTCTTCAATTCTTCCAGAGTCGCTTTTATATTTCTTTCAATGTAATCTCATTTTCCTTCCTCAGAAAATCAGTGGCCTGGGAAAGCCCCTGGTGGCTGGATAGAAGAATGGCCTCATCCGGTACCACCTGGACGGGAGTTATACAAGAAGTGTTTTTTTCTCTGAAAGGAATATTGTAACTCATGTTATAGGCAGAGATGAGCGACCATCTCGGGGCATCTGAAAGATTGGCTTCCGACATGTGCAATAGATTGCTATGAAAGAACAAGACATCACCGGGCTTCAGTTCAACGTAAACCCGTTCGCATCTCTTTAATGCTTCTTCAACAAAAGGCATATCGGCACCTTGCTGCTCACCAGCAAAAAGATGTTCTAGTCTCCCCATTTTATGTGTTCCTTTTAATACCTGGAGGCATCCATTTTCTTGTGTAGCTTCTGTTAATGCCACCATCACGCTTAGCATTGCATCAGGGTATAAAAATCCATTTTTGTACCAATAGCCGTAATCCTGGTGCCATTCCCATGCGCCACCCACCCTTGGTTCTTTTTGCATAAGTTTCGAATGAAAATGGCAGACTTCACCATCACCTACCAATGCCTGCACAGCGTCTACCATGCTTTTACTGCGTACCAACTGTCCATAAGTATCATCGCCCGGAGTAAACCAAAGCGTAAGTTTGGTGCTTTTTCCTGATTGATCACTCAGGTCAAAAGCATTGGAACGCATTACTGAATCTTCTGTTGCCAGTTGATACAGCAGGGCCACCTGGTCAGGGTTGAAAAATTTAGAGATAATTAGAAATCCATCCCTTAAAAACTGCTCTTTTTGTTGAGGGGTTAAAACAATGTTTGGCATAGCTTAAATCTTTAGTACTCCAAAATTGTGATTTAAAAGCTATCGCATTAAAACTTTTTCAATAATTAAATAAACTTTTTCGACCTATTATTTCAGAAATGACGAGAAAATAGGTATTTTAAATTACTATTCTACCAACGATGAAACCTCAAATTCAAAAGTTACCGCTGTCCGAACACTCCTCTTTTGTGGCAGATAAGTTCATCACTCCTTATTTTGAAACACCCTGGCATTACCACCCGGAATATGAACTTGTAATGATTATAAAAGGTAAAGGCAAAAGGTTTGTCGGAAATCACGTCTCAGATTATACAGAAGGTGAACTGGATTTATTAGGCCCTAATCTGGCACATTGGTACAGAAAAGAAACATCTGAAGAGGAAGGTGGATCACTTGTTATTCATTTTACAGAAGAATTTTTGGGAAATGGGTTTTTACGTATACCCGAAATGCAAAAAATCGGCCTGCTGTTTGAAAGATCTAAAATGGGCTTACACTTTACAGGAACCACAAGAGCAGTGGTTACACAAAAGATGGAAGAAATGCTTTCTCTTTCGGGCATAGAGCGACTGATTTGTTTACTATCCTTACTCAGGATTCTGAGCGATTCAAGTGAATACGCATCATTATCGAGTCCGGAGCTGGTAAATCAAAATGAGAGAGAAAGTGACCGGTTACAAAAAGTATTTAGTTATGTCTTAGATCATTTTAAAGAAGACATTCAAATTGCAGATGTGGCCAAAATTTCTATGATGAGCCCTTCCGGATTCAGCAGGTACTTTAAGAAAAGAACTAAAAAAAACTTCTCGCATTTTGTGAATGAAATCCGCATTAGCTACGCCTGTAAGCAATTGATAAAAGACAATTTCAGCATCAGTTATGTGTGCTTTGAAAGTGGTTTTAATAATATGGTTAATTTCAATAAGCAATTTAAAAAGATTGTAAAACAAACGCCGAATAAATTTAAACAACAGTATTTAATGTGATTTCATTGAATCAAACTTCCAGTCTGGAAAAGAAAAATTTTTTATAAAAGTGGGTGGAATAAAAGTATTCATTTGGAAAAACATGAGAACGACTGAATCCGCTTTATTGGAAATCACATTCTTTGTAGACAAAAATTTTTATAGACATCTTCCTGTAGCGGGGAAACATTTACTTCTATTGCCTTTACTTGTTTTTGCCGCTTCCCGTTTACTGCTAACCTGCTTTTTATTTGTAATGCTATTTCCGATGGTTGAAGCCAATGGTCAGCAACGAGAAGGAGTGCGGGCCGGTTCCCCTGCCTGGGAACTTAATTACCAATCCAAACTACAAAGCATGTTATCGAATACTGGTGACTGGAA
>JACMKG010000054.1 GCA_014380255.1 Prolixibacteraceae bacterium
ACTGCAGCTTTTCTTGCCAAAAAGGGCTATTCGGTAGAAGTATATGAGAAAAATGCCAATCCGGGGGGACGATGCGGTCAGATGATCGAAGAAGGCCACCGCTTCGACCTTGGGGCAACCATCCTTCTGATGCCTTCCCTGTATCGCAAAGTGCTTAAAGAACTGGATGTCGACCTGGATAAGGATCTGGAAACCACTTCCCTTGAACCGGTATATAAGCTATTTTTCGGTGATGGTTCACATTTCTCCTTTACCCGTAGTCATAAGAAAATGAAAGCACAACTGGAAGCCATGGAGCCTGGAAGCTATAAAAAGTTCAACGAATACATTACCGAAGGCTACCGGTTCTTCGACCTTTCGATGAACGAATTACTGGGTAAGAACTTCTATCGCTTCTTTGAATTTGTTAATCTGAAGAGCATACGCCTGCTACTGAAATTGAAAGTATGGATGTTTCATACCGATTACATTAAACGCTATTTTAAACATCCTCACCTGCGTATGGCCTTCACGTTTCAGAATATCTATGTAGGACAGAGCCCATTTCAGGCACCAGCCTTTTTCTCCATGCTTCCTGCCGCAGAGATTGCCGAGGGTGCTTTGTTTCCTAAAGGGGGAATGCACCGCGTGGTTGAAACCCTGCTGGAGAAAGCATCCGCTGAGGGCGTCCAATTCCACTATAAAAGCCCTGTTACCAAGATTGTTGTAAGGGATAACCGCACTGAAGGTATCCTGCTGGAAGATGGCACGATGATCAATGCTGACGTCGTGGTTGCCAATGCCGATTTACCCTACGTGTACAAGGAACTGTTGCCCAGCAGAGCGGATGCTGACAGGCTGAAGAAACTTAAATATTCCTGTTCGGCCATCGTTTTTCACTGGGGGCTTGATAAAGTATATGAAAGCCTTGATCACCACAGCGTATTTCTCAATGAACCCTATAAAGAAGGCCTTAACAAGATTTTCAAGGATAGGTTATTGTCAGATACTCCAAGTTTTTACATCCATGCTCCTGTTCGCACAGATAAATCGGCTGCTCCTGAAAACCACGATACCCTTTCTGTAATAGTTCCTGTGGCTCATCTGGATGCCAGTTATGACCAGGATTGGAAGAAACTAAAGAAAACGGCGCGTCAAGGTGTGATCGCCCGTCTTAAGCAGGCAGGTATGGAAGATATTGAAGAGCATATCAAGTTCGAGATCTGTTATCTACCTAAGACCTGGAAGAAGAAATGCAACGTGACGCGTGGCTCCGTATTTGGAAGTATTAACCACTCCATATTCCAGATGGGATACTTTCGCCCGCACAATTGTCATACTAAGTATAAGAATTTGTATTTTGCCGGAGGGAGTACACATCCCGGAAATGGCGTCCCTTTAGTCCTGCTATCGGCCAAACTAACCAGTGAACGTATTTTGAAGGAAACTTCACAACAGAATTAATAACACAGATGACTACAGCCTTACAACCAACCACTAATCTTTACCTGGATATACTTAACTCAATCAATTTCGAGAAGATCATCGATCATCCCAACATTCTCATTGCTGCGCATTTCTGGGAACCGGAACGTTACCAGGCAGCCAAGGTTTGCTACAAATTCATGAGGGCAATCGATGATCTGATTGATCATCACAAAACCAAACATGTGACTATTGCACTTGAGGATAAGGCTGCATTCGAATCCCAGGTGTATACATGGATCAGCTCTTTGGTTGAAACCTTACCTACTGACAAGGCTCAGGCTGATCTGAGGGAAATAGACCATAAATTCTGTTTGCCCCTGTGGCCTATGGAAGCCTTTGCCAAGTCGATGATCTATGACATCTATCACGACGGATTTCCAACCTTGCAGTCATTTATTGAATATGCCGGAGGAGCTTCAGTAGCCCCGGCCGCCATCTTTGTGCACCTGTGCGGTCTGACCCAAAAGGAAGGGGAATACATACCGCCCATGTTCGATGTGAAAAGGGTTTCTACCCCTTGCGCTATCTTCAGCTACCTGGTACATATCATACGCGACTTCCAGAAAGATCACCTAAACAACTTGAACTATTTTGGAGATGACCTGATTGAAAAGAATGGCCTTAATCGTCAAATGCTGTTGCAAATGGCCCAGGGAGCGCCTGTCACTGAGGGCTTCCGGGAAATGATACTCGAACTCTATGAGATGGCCGATGTGTATCGTCGTGAAACCTATGAGATGATCCAGGAGATCAGCCCTTTTTTGGAGCCACGCTGCCAGTTAAGCCTGGAGATCATCTTTACCCTTTACCTGATGGTCTTCGAACGCATTGATATTGAAAAGGGTAATTTCACGACCCAGGAACTGAATCCTACACCGCAGGAGATAAAAGAAAGAGTATGGAAAACGATCATTGAATTTAAAGTTCATTAAAGTATGAAATACAATAGGTTAGATAAAAACAGACGATAGTGCTTCTTTTAATTTCTTATCTGATATTAGTAGTTATTTCGTGGGTCGAGTTCATCGTTAACAGAATTTGAAATCCTTGATTGAATAGCTCTCCCATTATCATCAGACCGCAGCGTTCATGTAATACTTTAAAAGTTGAATTCAGTGGAAGAAAAATACCAATAAGTGAAAATAAATCATTTAATTAGGTGCTTTTAAGAGAGATCTTATCTACTATAATCATGAATTCAACCATGACCCTTGACGGCATGGGCTTATGGTTAGCTCTTTTGAGCCATCCACTCATTACTTTGTCTTCTTTTGTCATGAAACAGGATATGAAAACAACCGAACTATTAACAACCTAATTAAACGAGTAGGCATACTCACATACGAACATGATTGAAACTTCCAGATTGATACTAAAGCCGCTGAATCATTCCCAGCTTATAAAATATCTTGAAAATGATCCTTCACTTGATCAGGAGTTAAACTTGGCCGTTTCTTCCAGGGATATATCCCCTGAGTTGCGTGAAATCATGGAAGGTACGATTATCCCCAAGGTTTCCCAAGCGGATCGCGATTCCATTTATTCAACGCTTTGGACTGTGATTGAAAAAGGGCATAACAAAATGGTTGGCGACCTGTGCTTCACTGCCGGTCCCGATGAACAGGGCGAGATCCAAATAGGATACGGCACCTACGAGCGGTTCAGAAACATGGGCTTTATGACCGAAGCCGTTGACGGACTGATTAAATGGGCTCAGAAGCAGCCTAACGTAAAATCGATAGCTGCTACAACGGATAAGAATAATATCGCCTCTTATTCGGTACTTATCAAAAACAGATTTAAACGCGTTGCCAAGAACGGTTCCATCTTTCAATGGAGGCTGATGTTGGGTTACCAATTCGAATAACTTACAGACCAAAAAGATGGAAAGAAGAAGAATGATTGACCTGGTTGAAATCAACTAGGTGGTAAAAAATCCTGATGCTGGAAAATGGATCGGGATACTGCTTACAGGCACCTCTTTTGCCATTGCTCATTCATACCAAGGGCAGGTGGAATGATAAACACTTTTATTTTCTCGGTTGTTCCAGGGGTAATGTTCTATCTTTTTAAAAGAAATACGTGGTATGTGATACTGGTACATGGCTTCTTTGATACCTACGGGATTGTCTGGCTTTATCTTGGATTATAATTGATAATTCCTTGCCGGGAATTCAGAAAACAACCCTTGGGAATGAAATAATGAATCCGGGTGCTACGTTACAATCCACAGGTTAGCAACCGGTATAGAGGGCTGTTGATTAATTCCCGGCAACAATTTACTTATATGCTGGTTGACTGACTGTAGTTTATCATCCATAATACGAGTATGAGTCAAGCTGATGAATTGTCGACACGATTGTTGGAAGCCTGGTCGGAAGCCAACCTGAACAAGATAGCGCGCAACCTGATACGCCTGTACCAGGAAAAGGAATTTGAAAAGCTGAACATTATTTCAGGCATGATTTCCGAATGGCTTGAAATAGTGATTGAGCCCGACGGGAAGGGCTTTTCAAAGATCATCTCGCTTTATCATCCCGACAGGGGTGACTTTCACCGTAGCCAGATTATGGCAGCTGCCCAGGTGAAGGATATGCAACTGCTTGCCCGCTTCGAACATATCTTCGTGATTCAGGACATTGAAGAAATTGCTGCCACCATCGAAAGTTATGAAGACATTGACTATGTGCCAGAATATGAGTGGGATGTGCAGGATAACGATCTGAGTTATTTCCAAAGTAAAAAAAGAAATCCGCATAACAAATGCCGAAAAGCTTCCCTGGGAGGCTATACATTCTATGAGGCCATCAAAATCAGGCAGTATGGAGACACCGATATTAATTTTCCTACCTATTACCTGGAAGATATGGATGAGATTGAACTCTCGGAATCAGCAATCAATGACCTTGAAGGGGTGGAATACTGTATTTATACCGTAATTCTCGATTTATCCTTTAACCGCATTACCGACATCTCTTTACTTGAAAACCTAGATCGTATTCAGGAATTAAATCTGTCGAACAACCGTATTAGCGATATCGATGCGCTGATCAACATGGAACAGCTGAGCAACCTTGATCTGTCAAACAATTCGATCGTGGACGTTTCGCCCCTATTCGAGATGGAAAAACTGGAATATGCCGATCTTACAGGAAATAAGATTCCCCTCAGGCAGATAACTC
>JACMKG010000055.1 GCA_014380255.1 Prolixibacteraceae bacterium
AATCGGTACTATCGAGGCCAGCCCCTAAACTGAAATACTCTCCGCTGATCTTGCCTAAACCGGTAGCATCACCGAAATCCATTTTCTGGCGAAGTGTGGCCCCTGGGATGTCCAATTGAACATCGACATCATTTTTTGCTACTTTTATTGGTGTTTCTTTTTGTTACGTGAAAGGATGCTTTGTGATCGAGGTTGTTCTATTGTCGCACCCATTCAGGCAATAGAGGTCCCATCATCCAAAAAAATCCATTTTTAGAATGTCATTAATTACGATTTTATGAAAAAAAATGTTTCGGTACGCCTAGTTCGCCCTAAGCGAAAAAATTCTTTTATAGAGAAAGCAGGAATACATCGTTTTTTTCAAAATGAATAAAATTGTCCATTGTGTTTTTAGAAATGTTCATTCTTTTAGAAAACAAGGGTGTATAGATTTGCACAACTAAAACCTTACTTGTAGTGGAAAAAGTTAAATATAATTATGGATTTATTTTAGGCATTACCCTGGTTTCGGCAATGGGGGGCCTTTTGTTTGGATACGACTGGGTGGTTATCGGGGGAGCTAAGCCATTTTATGAAAGATTCTTTGACATTACCAGTTCTCCTTATCTGCAAGGTTGGGCCATGAGTAGTGCTTTGTTAGGCTGTTTGTTTGGTGCGTTGATATCGGGCTATTTTTCCGATCGTTATGGGCGGAAGTTGCCTTTAATAGCCGCCGCGGCACTTTTTACCATTGCCGCCATTGGTACCGGTGCTGTAACCCAATTTACCCCTTTCATCATTTACAGGCTCATTGGCGGAATAGGTATCGGGCTGGCTTCGGCCATTTCACCCATGTATATTGCCGAAATAGCTCCGGCAGGCATACGTGGCCGTCTGGTATCGATTAATCAACTTACCATTGTAATAGGAATATTGGCCGCCCAGATTGTAAATTACCTGATCGCAGAAGAAATACCCACAGGGGCGACCGATGAGTTTATCCTGCATTCATGGAATGCCCAGCATGGCTGGCGCTGGATGTTCTGGGCAGGAACAATACCAGCGGTATTGTTTTTTATTTTATCCTTTTTCATTCCCGAGAGCCCTCGATTTCTGGCAAAGTCAGGAAAGTGGAAAGAGGCCGGTGTTATTCTAAGACGTATTGGAGGAGATTCCTATAGCGCACAGGAGCAGAAAGAAATTGCAGAAACATACAACGAGGCCGATACAAGATTCAACTGGAGGGATTTGACTTCAGAAAAAATACGGCCTGTATTAGTATTAGGCATTATACTGGCTGTTTTTCAGCAGTGGTGCGGTATCAACGTAATTTTTAATTATGCCGAGGAGATTTTCACCTCTGCAGGTTATTCGGTAGGGGATATGCTTTTCAATATAGTCATCACGGGGACAGTCAACCTGGTATTTACTTTTATTGCCATGCGAATGGTAGATAGTTGGGGACGTCGTAAATTGATGTTATTGGGAGCAATGGGGTTATCTGTTATTTATTTTCTGCTGGGAAGCAGTTATTATTTTCAGCTTCAGGGAATGGCCATATTGGTTTTGGTTTTGTTAGCCATTGCCACCTATGCCATGACCTTGGCACCCATTACCTGGGTAGTTCTTTCTGAGATTTTTCCCAATAAAATAAGGGGAGCAGCCATGTCAGTATCAACTACCGCCTTATGGGTGGCTTGTTTTGTACTTACCTATACATTTCCCATATTGAATAAAATGCTTCATGCCAGTGGCACTTTTTGGCTATACGGGTTTATATGTCTTTCGGGATTTTTCTATATTTTAAATAAAATGCCCGAAACGAAAGGGAAAAGCCTGGAGGAGATTGAAAAACAAACACAATACCATATTGCCTCATCCCCTGTCAACACAATAAATACATAAAACTGATACCAATATATCTATAGTTACTATTCCTATGAAAAAATCATTGCTGCTGATCATTGCTTTTGCATTTTTGCTAATTTCTTGCAGGACTTCCGTTGTTAACAAGAAAATTGACCTTTCCGGTACATGGCATTATTCCCTTGATCCAACAGATAAGGGAATTTCAGAAAAGTGGTTCAACAACCTTTTAACGGATACTTTAATGTTACCCGGATCGCTTACCACCAATGGAATAGGGGATGATATTACCCTTACCACTCCATGGACAGGTCAGATCGTTGATAGTTCATTTTATAAGAACCCTGAATATGCCCGGTTCCGCCAACCGGATAACATGAAGGTTCCTTTTTGGCTGCAGCCTGTTAAGTATTACAAAGGGGCAGCGTGGTATCAAAAGGAAGTAATGATTCCTGAGGACTGGAACGGCCAGTCTATTGGCCTTTTCCTTGAACGTTGCCACTGGGAAAGTCGTTTGTGGGTGGATGGAAAGGAAGCTGGTATGCAGAATTCACTGGGAACCGCGCATCAGTATGATCTGACCAAAATGCTTACGCCCGGAAAGCACCGCCTGACAGTTTGCATCGATAACCGTATAAAAGACATCGATCCGGGGATTAATTCACACAGTGTTACGGATCATACCCAAAGTAACTGGAATGGAATGATAGGCCAGCTGTACCTTGAAGCCCACTCACTGGTAAATATCCGTACTATCCAGGTTTATCCCGATGTTCAGCATAAAAAAGTGGCAGTCAAGGTAAAGATTCAGAATCCTGAAGGAAAAGCCACTTCAGTAAATCTTCGCCTTGCAGTAAAAGGAACTTCTTATAAGATGTCAGATGATTTTGACGTGAAAGAAGGGGAAAATGTAATTGCTGTGGACCTTTCATTGGGTGAGGATGTGAAATTGTGGAATGAATTTCATCCCAATCTTTATTCCCTGGAAACCACCATCAAAGATAATAGCTCGGGACAAACCAATGAGTTGACCACCACATTCGGGATGCGTGAGTTTAAGGCTCAGGGAAAACAATTGCAAATTAACGGGCAGCCTGTTTTCTTACGCGGAACCCTTGAATGTGCCATCTTCCCCAAAACAGGGTATCCTGCCACTGATCTAAAGGAATGGCTTCGCATCTTTTCCATCTGCCGGGGCCACGGGCTCAACCATATGCGTTTCCATTCATGGTGTCCGCCAAAAGCTGCTTTCGATGCTGCCGACCAGTCGGGCTTTTACCTTCAGGTCGAATGTTCCTCCTGGGCCAATCAGTCAACCACCCTTGGTGATGGCAAACCTTTCGATACATACCTTTATGAGGAAAGTGAACGTATGATAGAGGCCTATGGCAATCACCCATCCTTTTGCATGATGGTTTACGGGAATGAACCTGGGGGAGCGAACTATGCTGCTTTCCTCACTAAGTTTGTCAACTACTGGAAAAACAAGGATGGGCGCCGCATTTATACTTCGGCAGCAGGCTGGCCTGTCATTCCTGAAAATGATTTCCTGAACACTCCCGATCCTCGCATACAGGGCTGGGGACAGGAACTGAAAAGTATCATCAATGGGGAAGCTCCGCGCACCGATTATGACTGGTCGGCCTTTAACTCCAGATTTCCGCAGCCGGTGGTAAGCCATGAAATCGGCCAGTGGTGCGTGTATCCAAACTTTAAGGAAATCGCCAAATATGATGGTGTATTGCGTGCCCGCAATTTTGAACTGTTTCAAGAGACGCTGAAAGATCATGGAATGGCTCAACTGGCCGACAGCTTTTTACTATCATCAGGCAAGTTGCAGGCGCTTTGTTACAAGGCTGACATAGAAGCGGCCCTTCGTACCAAAGACTTTGGAGGTTTTCAGCTACTGGACCTGCATGACTTTCCAGGCCAGGGGACCGCTTTGGTTGGCGTTCTGGATGCGTTCTGGGATGAGAAAGGCTATATTACACCTGAGGAGTACAAACGTTTTTGCAACGCTACCGTTCCGCTTGCACGCCTCAAAAAATGTATTTTCACCAATAACGAGAATTTTGAAGCTTCTGTTGAGATTGCTCATTACGGAGAAGCTCCCATAAAAGCGGCAACTTGTGAATGGACCATAAAGGATACAGAGGGTAAAGTCATCCAGTCGGGTCAATTTAACCAGACAGATATTCCCCTGGGCAACTGTTTTAAACTGGGTGAAGTATCTTTTCCCCTGGCTTCCATTTTAACCCCTGAAAACCTGAAGCTTGAAGTGACCGTTAATGGCCTTGCCAATGCCTGGGACTTTTGGGTGTATCCGGCCAAAAATGAAGTTATTCCCGGTGAAGAAAAGATACGGATAGTTCAGAAACTGGATGCTCAAACGACTCAGTATCTTAATAATGGCGGTTCAGTATTGTTAACTCTGAAAAAAGGAAGCCTTTCAAAAGAGATGGGTGGAGATGTTAAAATTGGTTTTTCCTCCATTTTCTGGAATACGGCATGGACCCATGGCCAGGCTCCCAACACGTTGGGCATTCTATGCAATCCAACTCATCCGGCATTGGCTGATTTTCCAACCCAGTATCACAGCAATTACCAGTGGTGGGATGCCATGAGCCATTCGGGAGCCATCATAATTTCAAGTCTTCCGGCCCAGCTTCATCCTATTGTCAGGGTAATTGATGATTGGGTAACCAACCGCCCGCTGGCCTTGATCTTTGAAGCCAAAGTAGGCAAAGGCAAGTTGCTGGTATCGGGTATCGATCTTCAAAGCAACCTTGATAAACGGTTTGAGGCGCAGCAGCTTTTATACAGTTTGAAAAAATACATGGTTGGACAAAAGTTTAATCCAACGGTGGAAATGACTGGTGAGAATATTGGGCAGTTGATAAAATAACCAGGATATAGCATGGAGCCATATGCGGCAAGCATGAAGTTGTAAAATAGTTATTTGCAGGAAAAGATATGAGTGTCAAAGCGTGGTATGAAAAAGTAACCATTCCTACTTACGGGATTGGGAAGCCGGAAAAGAATCCGATGTTTCTTGAAAAGCGGGTTTACCAGGGAAGCAGTGGGGTGGTGTACCCTCATCCGGTGATTGAAAAGATTCTGGATGAAAAGACGGATAAGCAGTGGAATGCTGTTTTTCTGGAAAACCAATACCTGAAAATCATGATTCTTCCCGAGCTGGGAGGACGTATTCAAATGGCCTTTGATAAGACCAAACAACGCCATTTTGTGTATTATAACCAAGTGATCAAACCGGCATTGGTGGGTTTAACAGGTCCCTGGATATCCGGTGGCATTGAGTTTAACTGGCCCCAGCATCACCGTCCTTCAACTTTTGATCCTGTAGATCACCAAATTGAGGAAAATGCTGATGGCAGTATCACCGTTTGGTGCAGCGAACTGGAACGAATGTTCCGCACCAGGGGAATGGCAGGTTTTACGCTGTATCCCAATAAGGCATACATGGAAATAAAGGTCAAACTGTTCAATCGCACCAATTATCCGCAAACCTTCCTGTGGTGGGCCAACCCGGCGGTAAAGGTAAATGATGATTACCAATCGGTATTTCCGCCGGATGTACATGCAGTATTTGATCATGGGAAACGGGATGTGTCGGCATTCCCAATCGCTAAGGGCACCTATTACAAAGTGGATTATTCCCCGGGAACAGACATCTCAAGGTACAAAAATATACCTGTTCCCACTTCCTATATGGCCGTTAATTCAAAGTATAACTTTGTGGGAGGTTACGAAAATGACAGCAAAGGCGGACTTTTACATGTTGCCAACCACCATGTATCACCGGGGAAAAAACAATGGACATGGGGTCATGGCGATTTTGGCCAAGCCTGGGATCGCAACCTGACCGATGAGGACGGACCTTATATTGAACTGATGTGTGGCGTTTATACAGACAATCAGCCTGATTTCTCCTGGATCATGCCCGGGGAGGAAAAATCCTTCTGCCAGTATTTTATGCCTTACCGTGATCTGGGGGTAATAAAAAATGCCACGAAGGAAGCCATGCTAAATGTGGAAGTTGAAAATGGGAAAATAACCATTAAAGCATATACTTTGGCATCTTATCCGGCTGGCAAAGTGATTGTGAAAGCGGGAACAGAATCGCTTTTGGAAGATACATTCGATTTTC
>JACMKG010000376.1 GCA_014380255.1 Prolixibacteraceae bacterium
CATCGATTTCAAGTTAAAAGACGGAACGGTAGATTTGCAAAATGAACTGGTCACTATCAACAGTGTGTCGTTAGCCGAAAGTAAGATTCAGTATCTCACCGCAGACCCCGAAATCACACCTGATTCGCTGGTTGAGGAGGCTGTCGAAGACATTGTGGTAGAACCAGAGAGCAATTGGAAAGTATCGGTCAATAAGATCATGATGGATGATAATTCACTGGTCTACAAAGTGGGCAACCACCCCTCCATACAGAATGCCTTTAATGCCAATTACCTGGAGTACAGACAGCTTACTCTTTATGCCAGGGATTTATCCTATTCCCCGGAAAAGACATTAATTGCTGTTACTGAATTCCGGGGCACGGATCAAAATGGCTTTTCAATCAATAGCTTTGAAACAGATTTTAGTATGGATGAGCATTCCATCAAAGCTAGCGGCACGCAGCTAAAAACCGCTCATTCAGTCATCGATGCAGACTTCAGTATGGAGTTTGAATCCATGGCAGCATTGACTGAATCCATGCAATTCAACACCATTAATCTTGACATGCGAAGTGTACAGATAGGAAACGCGGACATCCTGTATTTCAACCCTGATCTAATTAAGCAGCCCTATTTTAAAAATAGCAATGGAATCACTACGGTTACAGGGAAAGTGGCAGGGACAAAGGATGAAATAAAAGGAGTCAAGCTGGTGGTTCAGGCAGCAGGAAATACATCCCTTAAAACCGATTTTACCATCAAGGGATTGCCGCACTATAAAACGGCATGGTATCATTTTCCCAACCTACGGGTGGTTTCAAACCAGAAAGATATCGATATGATGGCAGGCCCCTATATTCCTGACAGCATGTCGGTACCTGAGACTATCACCATGGATGTGATCTTTAAAGGAAAGATGAAAGCCTTTGAATCCACTATCAACATGAAAAGCAGTTTTGGAGATGCCAGTATGCTTGCCACCCTTGACCCGGAGGAGAATTTCACTTCACGGATAAATGTCATGGGTTTTGATGTGGGCAGCCTGATGAATGACACGGTCATGTACGGCCCTGTTTCCTTATCAGCCGAGGCTGATGGAAAAGGATTGAACATGGAAACCATCTCAGGAAACCTCAAGGCTAATGTAACAGAAATATTCCTGAACAAATACAATTATCACAACCTGCATATGGATGGCGCAGTGGCAGGGAGACAATTCGAGGGTACCGTCAGTATGGATGATGAAAACGCGGTATTCGATTTCGATGGCCTTGTAAACATGAACCCCGATCAGGAGCAATACAAGTTTACGTTGAATGTAGGGGGCTTAGACCTAAAGAAGTTGAATTTAACAGAGGATGATATTCAATTAAGTTTTATATCGAGTGCCGATATGAAGGGCGGCACCTTTGATAAGATGAACGGGAAGGCCGGGATCACCCATATTATTGTGGCCAAGGATGGAACCAAATATCAGCTGGATTCGTTGTTGTCGGCTTCGGTTAATGAATCCGACAGAAGTGAAATAAATGTCAGCAGTGCCCTGATCGATATTGATTACAAAGGAACACTCTCCCCCATTGCATTACCCGGTTTGCTGAACCGGTTTATAAACAACTATTTCCCATTGTCGGATTCCATAGAGCCGCCAAAGAACAGTAAACCATCCGATTTTAATTTCGAGATAAAGATTCACAACCATCCTATTCTCTCAAAAGTAATGATACCGGACTTGATAGAATTTGAACCGGGAGTTATAAAAGGTAGTTTCGATAGTGAGCAACAGGATCTGAAGCTTAATGCCGATATGAGAAGAATTGTATATGGAGCCATTGAAATAAACGATCTTGCATTGGAGGTAGATTCAAAAAACGATGCGCTGAATTACAAACTTACCAGTAAATCAATTGGCAACCCTTCCCTTAACTTGGAGAACGTTTCTTTTGACGGGAGACTGGAAGACAGCACCCTTTTTGCCAACCTTTCTTCAACGGAAGGCACCAACCGAAAGCTGCTCATGCGAACAGAGATTACAAAAAACAACGATATTTACAAGCTAACATTGGATCCCAGTGAGTTTTACCTGGTCAATAACCGATGGGATGTTGCTGAAGACAATTCCATTGAATTTGGCAAAGAAGGCTTCAGGATACATCATTTTTTCATCAACCACGATCAGAGCCAGCTCAACGTGGCCTCCATGAACGAGCGGTTCAATGATGATCTGAATATCGATATTCGGAATTTCAAACTGGAAGATATTTCCCGCATTGTAGAAAAAGATACCAGTCTGGTAAAAGGAACCATGAGTGGAAATGTGTTGCTTAAAAAAGTGGCCGATTCCTACGGGCTGGTCTCTGATATAAGAATAAACAGCCTGGTCGTTCGTAAGGTTCCCATTGGAGATTTGTCCATGAAGGCAGAAAACCCCAATGGAGACAATTTTGCCATCAATGTAAATTTAACAGGCCCGGATAATAATATGACAGTAGCCGGAAATTTTGTTCCCGGGGAACAGGCCGGTTCCTTTGATATAAACACGGACATTCAATCCCTTTCCATGAAAACCATTGAGGCCTTTTCAATGGATCAAATCACGGAGGCAG
>JACMKG010000056.1 GCA_014380255.1 Prolixibacteraceae bacterium
ATCGGATACGAGGGGGGGGCCGAAACCAGTTCGGCATGACGGCTTTGAATGGGCAGCATCCATCCACCGAAGCGTCTTGCCGAACTGGTTTCGGCATCTCCTGAAGTACCCTAAATGATGTTTTCTGTACTTATGGCGGGTCCTGATCCCGATAGCAATCGCATTGGCGTTAACTTCGTTTTATAAATACAGATAATCAGGTTATTAAAAATGCCTCTTTCTTCATTGACTGTATTCGATGGGATCCTGAAACAAGTTCAGGATGACGCTTCGAATGTCTTTGTTGTATGCCCGAAGCGACCTGGAATACGCTCAATCGAAGCGTCATCCCGAACTTCCTGCCCGCGGCAGGCGGGGTTTCTGGACCCCCTCGAATACTTTTTTTTTCTTAAGTATATCCATAATAACAAAACGAAGTTAACGCCTATGCGATAGCAATCGGGACAGGATGACAAGGGATGATGGCATCGATTACAGGTAATATGCAGTAAATAATGCTGTTTTCATCATCCCTGTAACCCCATCACCTTCATTCCCATCGAAAATACTGCTATGCAAATGAGCACAAATGGATACACATGTAACTAAATGTCAATATTATATGCATCACACACCTACCTTTAGCCCATGCAAATGATCAAAAAGGGCACCCCGGGTACACTTTACTGAGTCAGTGCACGATTCAATTATTTACTTTTTAATTTCAAGTATTATGGCAAAGATTCTTAACGGAATTTTAGGTGGTTTCTCCGGAAATCGATTAAGGATAATAGGACATTATTTTAAATATTAACGGAAACTTACTTTTCCCCCTCATTGCCATCTCTTATACAATCCTTTTAATTTTACGGGTTAGTGGGCGTTCAATCATGATTGGGACTTTCTCTTCAATCACGGTGCTGGTATCCAATCCAAAGGATTTGACATCATTGATGCTTAGCAGTCGTGTAAAGGAATGAAGGCCCATGATCATGGTCTCCCACGCTGAAAGCTTATAGTCCTGGGTCATTACCCTATCGAGGTTCACAAACAGGAAATCGGGCGGGAAGTGATGCTTTTTGAGCGATTCATAGAAGCTGATAAGCTTTATTTCATCGTTGGTGACCATATCCGTTACAATATCCCGGAAGTAAAGGTTGATACGAGGCTCTATTTTAAAGCCCAGATGGATATCCACACGTATCAGTGTTCCGGGAATAAACTGGGTAACTTCATAGCTAAAGGTATCGGGCTCATCCACAACGTCTACATGTAAAAACCAATAGGTCTTGGCACGTTTGGGTTGTTTGTTGAAGATGGAATACATGATTTTGGATTCTATCTCATGGGGCCTGTTGGCCTTGATGATATACACCAGGTTGGTGGCTATCGGCTTGATGGAGGTATCCTTGCTCAGGTCTTCAAACAAGTGAAGATACTTGTTGAGATTGACAAAACTGATGTGACGGTTTTTAATGCGACGGCCAAAGAACCAGCCAACCATGACCAGCAGGAAGACAAAGCCAAGGGCAATGGAAAACCATCCGCCATGGGCAAACTTATGAAGGTTGGCAATAAGGAAAGAGGTTTCGATGGCCCCGAACAGTAATGCCAGAAAGGTCAGAATGGGTATGGATACCCCCTTTTGGTACAGGTAATGGATCAACAGCAGGGTGGTCATCATCATGGTAATAGTGATGGACAGTCCATAGGCAGCCTCCATGTTGGATGACTCGCGGAAAAACAGCACCACAAAGCAAACCATAATCCATAAGAGCCAGTTGACAAAAGGGATATACACCTGGCCTTTAACCGTGGTGGGGTGCAGCACCTTTATCTTGGGCCAGAAGTTCAGGGATACCGCCTCATTGATAAGGGTATAGGAACCTGTTATCAAGGCCTGGCTGGCAATGACAGCCGCGGCTGTAGAAATAAGGATACCGGGGAAGAGAAACCACTGGGGCATGATGGCATAAAAAGGGTTTAAATCATGGGTAAGCGTAGGGTGATTCATCAGCCATGCCCCCTGTCCAAGGTAATTTAGGATAAGGGAGATCTTGACAAAGATCCACGAGACGCGGATGTTGTGGATGCCGCAATGGCCAAGATCGGAATATAGGGCTTCAGCGCCTGTGGTACATAGGAACACGGCCCCGAGTAGGATAAATCCTTCAGGGTAATGGGCCAGGAAATCATAGGCATAATAAGGGTTCAGCGCCCTTAATATCTCAGGGTAGGTTGTTATCTGGCCAAAGCCCAGAACGGCGAGCATTCCGAACCAAACCACCATTACGGGGCCAAAGAAATTCCCTATAAAACGGGTGCCGAACTGCTGGATGAAAAACAGGGCAGAGATGATCACCAGCACTACCGGCAATACGGGTATATCCGGATTGATGAGCAATAACCCTTCGATGGAGGAGGTCACGGTAATGGAAGGAGTGATTACTCCGTCGGCCAAAAGGGCACTGCCGCCAATGATTGTTAAGGTAGCTGCCCAGGTCGATTTCTTTTTCATCAGGGCATACAAGGCAAAGATGCCACCTTCCCCATGGTTATCGGCCCTAAGAGTGATGATTACATATTTTAAGGTGGTTTGAAGGGTTAAGGTCCAGAAAACACAGGACAGGCCTCCATACACCAAGGTTTTGGTTATCTGATCGGCACCCGAGATGATCGCCTTGACTACATACAATGGACTGGTGCCGATATCTCCAAATACAATGCCTATGGTGATTAATAATCCGGCAAAGGTTACTTTGTTTAAAGTATTGGAATGTTTTTGATCTGACATGAAAAAAGTAAATTGAAATTCTTATTTGAAAGGATTAAGGTATTTTCTGCAATATTAATCACTGAAACGGTAACCGATACCGGATTCGGTAATCAAGTAGACAGGCTTGGAAGGATTATCTTCAATTTTTTTGCGCAACTGGGCAACAAAGACCCTCAGATACTGTGTCTGTTCCACATATCCATAGCCCCATACTTCCTTTAGGATATGCTGATGGGTAAGCACTCTTCCCTGGTTTTTAGCCAAAAGGTAAAGCAAGGAGAATTCGGTAGAAGTAAGTTTTAGTATCTCTTTGTTTTTACGAACAATATGGTTGATGTTGTCAATGCTCAGGGAGCCTATTTCCAGCAGGGGATTATCATTTTTATTCTCACCGGCACGGATGGCAGCTCTTATTCGGGCAAGTAGTTCACCGCTTCGGAAAGGTTTGGTAAGGTAATCGTTAGCCCCGTTGTCAAGGGCTTTTATAATATCTTCTTCCGAACTTCGTACCGAAAGCACCAGGATGGGTTTAAAAAACCATTCACGCAGCTTTTTCAGTATCTCCTGTCCGTCGATGTCTGGTAACCCAAGATCCAGAATGATCAGTGAAGGGTTGGTGGTTGCAGCCTCTACCAGTCCTTCCTTTCCGCTTGCAGCATGAAGAATCCGGTATCCGCTGGCCGAGAGGGTGATTTCAAGCAGGCGTCGGATCTGCAATTCATCATCAATAATCAGTATAGTGCTATTTTCATTCATTGGTTGAGCAATAGATTGTGAATGTTTGGATTTTCTGTGGGTATCTGAATAGTGAAAGCCGAGCCCCCGTCTTTGCGGTTTCTTACACTAACTGTCCCTTTGTGGGCTTCAACAAATCCTTTTACAATGGAAAGGCCCAAACCCAATCCACCGGTCTTGTTGCCATCTACCCTGTAGAATTTATTGAATAAATCTTTAATGGCCTTATCCGGGAACCCGGGGCCACGATCTTTTACCTGAATCATGAGCAGTCCATCTTCATACCGGATGTTTAATTCAATTTCTGATCCTGTGGGCACATACTGGGTGGAGTTGATCACCAGGTTGTACATGCTCTGTTCCAGGAGGCCAAAATCAACCTTTACCAGGGGCATATCCTCGGGTATGGATACCTTCAGGGTAAAAGCTTTCAGTTCCTCCTTCAGATCCTCGGCCACTTTATTTGCCAGATCGTTCATGTCGTACCAGTCAAGGCGAACCGATAACTGCCCGCTTTCCAGTCGGGACATATTTAACAGGTTTTCAATTAGTCGGTTAAGTCTTAGCGAGGCGGTGAAGATCTCATTAAACAAATCAGCCTTTACGCTTTCCGGATGGATGGAATTCATGAGTGAATCGGAAGCTCCCATGATGGTAGCCACCGGTATTCTGAACTCATGGGAGATGGAGTTGAACAGTGTTTTATACAGCCGGTCTGACTCGACCAGGAAGCGTGCCTTTTGGGCCAGTTCTCCCAGAAATTCCCTTTCCAGGGCATTGGCTATCTGGGTGAGAAAGGTATCCCAGAAGGCCTTTTCATCGGCTGTAAACAACCGCCCGGGCTTTACGGCTACCACTCCGGCATTTAAACGGGTACCCGGTAAGGGGTAAAACGAATATTGCACATTCGAATGGGTAGGGGTGAATCTTCCGGCAGGTTGAAGGTGGGTAAACACCCATTCGGCTAACTGGTATTCCTCAGGGGTAAGCTTTTTCTCCTTCTGAAGCCTGCCCGATGAGTGAAGGATATTATTCCCATCCTGCAGGATGAAAAAGGCACCCATGGAAAAATGATTGCTGATCCGTTCAAGGGCAATGGTCAGCACCTCATCAATACCACTGGCTTTGGAAAGTTCCCTGGTAAGCTGAAACAGGGCATTGGTGCGTTCTTCCCTTTCGCGGGCAAGCCGCTCCTGCCTTCTGACCTTGGTAGTAAGGACCCCGTCTACAAGGGCAATGATGAAGAACATACCGAACATGAGGATATCTTCCGTCTTGTCGATGTGAAAGGTAAGGTTGGGAGGAATAAAGAAAAAATTCCATACCAGGGCGCTTAGGGTGGCGGCCACAAACACAGGGCCAATGGCCATAAAGGTGGCCAGGATGGAAACCACAAAAAGCAGGATAAAGGATACCACATGATAGCCCTGCTGGTTCGACAGCGGGGTGCAAAGCAAGGCCGTCAGACCAATAATGAATATGGAAAGCAAATAATGGTTGATCCTGGCAGACAGGGAAAAGGGAAACTTCCTTTGTTCAGTTTTTAGATCCATAATACTGTATATGGGAGCAAAATTAACCATTTATCTTCCTAGTTGTTAAATAATTGCATGTACTGTTTCTATTTGATAACATTGGATGATTCAGAAGCTTTTTGAAAATAAAACAATCACTGTATATATTTCCAATCTTCCCAGAAGCATCATCAATGAAAGAAT
Source organism: Prolixibacteraceae bacterium (assembly GCA_014380255.1). Next base: position 5,209 of record JACMKG010000056.1, read on the forward strand.
CACTTTTGCCAATTCGGGAAGGTGAGCAAAATTACTGACAGGCCCGATGGTCCCTATTCCGGGACCTATGCCGGCCATGCATGTTGCAACGGCGCTGCTGGCCGTCTGCCCGTCAATACCCAAAAGGGCGAGCAATAGACTGCCTGTGACAAATACCAGGACGTAAACGGTGATAAAGGTTAGTATTGACTTATTGGCTTCAGAGCTTATGACCTTTTGATTCAGCTTGATTGGTCTGACGGCATGGGGAGCAATCAGCTGATAGAAAAAGTTTTTGATATTCTTTAAAAGAATCAGATGACGGGCCATCTTTATTCCTCCTGCCGTAGAGCCGGTACTGCCTCCAAGAAACATGGCAAAGAACAGAATAGACCAGGCGAAGGCGGGCCACTGCAAATAATCAGTAGAAGCGAACCCGGTGCAGGTAACGATAGAAACTACCTGGAAGAAGGATTCCCTGAAGGATTCCTCCAACGTTTTAGGCATGGAGAAATACAAACTGGCAGTAATTGTCATTACCAGCAGAAACACAACAAAAAGGTAAAACCTTAGTTCTTCATTCTCCCTGACTTTTTTGAATTCATGTTTATACAGGTAATAATGAATGGCAAAATTGGTTCCGGCCAGAAGCATGAAAGTGGTTATCACATATTGGATGTAGGGCGAATATTCTATAATGCTGGCATTTTTGGTTCCAAACCCACCGGTAGCCACTGTTCCAAAAGAATGGCATACACTGTCGAAAAGGGGCATTTGACCTGCCATCAAAAAGAGGATTTCAGCAAGGGTCAGAATGACATAGATCAGAAGCACCCGGTTTCCAATAGCTTTGATTTTGGGCTGAATCCTATCCTGCAACGATGATTCAAGGGTGAATAAGTGGTAGCTTCCCACATGAAAGGCAGGCATGACAATGATGACCAAAACAATAATGCCGATACCACCAATCCAGTGCGTCAGGCTTCTCCAATACAGCATTGATTTGGGCAATGCTTCTATGTCTGTCAATATGGAAGCTCCGGTGGTGGTAAAGCCTGATACGGATTCAAAGATGGCATTTACAATGCCCGGAATAGCTTGTGAAAACAGATAAGGCAACGAACCGATTAAAACGATTAACAACCATGACAAGGTCACAATGAAAAAAGATTCCTTTCTGCGTAAGGGAATAATTTCACCTTTGCCCTTGGAAAAAAAATGGGAAATCAACCCAAGGGAAAAGCTCAAAAGCGAAGTGTATACAAAAGGCAGGATATCCTCTGAATAGTAGAGGGCCACCGGCACGCAGGTGAATACAAAGGCTGAGAGTATGATCAGATTAAAGCTCAATACCTTGCATGTGTTCCTATGATTTTCCTGTCTTTTCATCTTTCCGCGTGCTTGCCTAATTTGCTGCCTGAATTGTCAGTGGCCATAAAAGACCGATGACAGGTTTATTTACCGTGCAAAAGTGCAGTGGATTTCATAAAGGAATTGTAAAGCTTAGATGGCAATGTATAAAGATTTTATAAAGGGAGTGTGGTGCAGGTTTTGGTATCTGAAATCTTCAGGTAGGCAAGTATACCATGGAACGTGACACTGCGCGCGCGAATGGTCTTCAGGACGGTAAGGTTGTGGCGGACGTTAGGGGATATCACCCCTGCGATGTTCATTCCATGAGTCGGCTGGAAGCCAACTGACCCAGTTAGTGCTGTGCAAGGGCGGCATCGGGTCCTTTTGGTTTCCCAACCGAAGTTTTAAAAGTCGTGATTAAAAACAAGGATAAGAATTGGCGGATTTATTAGATTCCTATTTTGGTTGACATCGATCCATCTTTGAATGCCAGTAAAGGCCATTGTGTATTTCATAAAGAATACATATGTTCTACCATATTGTCGGTGCTATGCACCTTTAAAAAGATTTGTTAGCAATACGTTTCTACTATACTTTTTGGTGCTATGCACCTATTAAGAAGCATTGCCCGGGATTCTTATCTATCCTATTGCATTTGTTCTTATACATGCCATAAATTAACTGCCAGCCCAACCTTGGGTTAGTTCTGCCGTACACTCTTTTCCGACCATCACCTGGTCTGCCATTCGTGCGATGCCAATATTCATTAATACAACATTGATATGATTAAAGATAATGAAATAAGCCGCTCGTGCTTTTACTATGACATGTTCATTGAAAGGGCCTATGGTACCTATGAACCGGACATTCCGGGGTGTCATGCTCATAAAATAGAAGCTTTGATAATGGCTGAAAAGGAGAAGGATGTCTCGGTTGAATTCATTGCTGACTTTGAGGAGCAGCTGATCGAAATTAAAAGATGCATGGAAGAGGCCTTGGATATGTACTTGGCCATGACTCATGTGCCCAAAGAGATCATCAATGAATTAAAACACACTCAAGAGCAGGTGGTTTATGCCGTCAGCTCCGATGAACTGATGAAAATTGTATATAAAACCATTGATTTAACAGTTTCTGTACCTCTTGATATGAAATGATAAATACTGATTAATATTTAAATACTGCTAGTTGTCAGGTAATTTATTGTTTACAAAATCCGAATTTCTTAATTAAAATTTGTAACTTGAATTAACATTACGTTGTTGCATGCGATTTATTTTTGCTGTAATCCGTCTTTGAGTGGGGTTTTTAGATCAATTGATTTTAATAGTTAACTAAACCGGATAAGTTTATGATTGAAGAAAAGCAATTAGTCAAATCTTGTTTTTATTATGAAATATTTATGGAAAGGGCCTATAACCGATTTACCCTCCAAAAGCCGGATATGCAGGCATCAGGGATGAGAAATTTGATGGTGGCCGAATAACAGACCGCTGTTTCCTTTGAGTCGTTGATGAATTTTGAGGAACAGCTGACAGAGATTAAAATAACATGAAAGGTGCCTTATACAGTTACATGCACAAGCCCAATGTTCCCCGATATATCATGGATGAATTAAGCATTTATAAAGATCAGGTAGTTTGGGCTGTCAGCTAGGATGCACTGATAAAAATTGTACATGACACCATCAATTTGACGAATATTCTATTCATATCTAAACAATAGGTTTTTATAACTGTATTATAACTGAGGGATTACAATTTTGAACACTTAATCGAATGATGTTTTTTTAATAGCTACACGTATGGTTGTACATCGGTTTGGTTCGTTGTAATTTCCAAGTATCAAATAATTCGGTTTAGGTATGATTGCAGAAAAAAGATTAAGCAAGGCATGCTTTTATTATCAAACATTCATGGAAAGTGTCTATGGCAGCTATGTGCGACAGAAGCCCGATTTGCAGGCATCGGGCATGCGGAATTTAATTATGGCTGAAAAAGAGATATCAGAGACTTATGAATCAGTTGCTCGCTTTGAAGAACTGCTTTACGGGATTAAAAAGCATATTAAAGAGGCCATAAACCACTACATGGCTACACCCAATATATCCAAAGAACTCATCGATGTATTAAAGGAAACAAAGGCCCAGGTGAGTTGGGCGGTCAGCTCAGAGGAACTGATACTAATTATATTTAAAATAATGGATTTGAGAATTCTTACACCACTTTCCATGAAAGGATAAAGAACCTGGGAAAAGAAATGATTGATTACAAAGTTATTCTATAATACATCAAGCCAGGATCCGTGAAATTTAATTTGAAACTTAATACTACTTGGCTTTTTGTCGTCGCTTACGATAAGTTTAATGTTACCCAAGCCAAGGTTCAAGGTTTTTAAATTGGATAGGTTTCAAACAATCAAGCGATTTTATTAAAACTTGCTTTTTCTGTAATTATTTGCTGCACCAAATTAATTCTATTTCCATTCACTGATCGTATTGCAGCGGCGCTTTCCATTTATTTTCGAGCAACAAAAACAATACAGTACTAATTTATTTATCTGAATATAAATAAATTAAAATTTGTTTTATATAATTATTACATTATCTTTGACATATTACCCTAAAGGAAAACCTTTTTGATGTCTCTATTTTAGTACCCACTATACTTCAATTCATCCATCGATAAATTCTCTTTTAAGTTTTTAATTAAAACTAAATAGAATATGTATGATTGAAGAAAAAAGAATGAGCAAGGCTTGCTTTTATTATGAAATGTTCATGGAAAGGGCGTATGGCATGTATGAGCCAAACGTTCCGGGCTACCATGCCTGTATAATGAGAAACCTGATTACTGCCGAGAAAGGGAAAATCGTTTCCATAGAAATAGTGACTCACTTTGAAAAGCAGCTTACGGAAATTAAAAAGGACATGGAAGATGCCTTGGACAGTTACTTGGCTAAACCTAATTTTCCAAAGGAAATCATTGATGAATTAAAAAAATACAAAAGTCAGGTGGTTTGGGCCGTATGCTCCGAGGAACTGATGGAAATTGTATTTAAAACCATTGATTTAACAGTCTCTGTACCCATCAAAATGAAGTTGACCGGCTTTGAATTTTCATAAGGGGGCGATCATCTCGGCCACGAAGGATCGTGGCCACAAGGAGTCCGGTTAATTAGGATTTGTAATCCTGATTATTAAACAAGGCATCTTTTCTCCACAGCGATAAATGATCAGTGATGGGTGATTACCTTTTAGAGATGGGTAGAGATCTTTAGATAATAGAGCGTAATTTCAAATTACGATCCTCACGGGATTATTCAAAAATAATATGCACAATGAATGAAAATGGCCATCGGATTATTTCTTCAACACGTATTGGTTTAAAATCTCTGATATAACAAACACAAGTTTAACTATACTGTCGGTTCTATGCACCTTTGAAAAAAACCACAGCAGCGATCTTTAGCTACCATACTTCCGGTGCTATGCACCTTTTAAAAGCCCAGGGAGAGCATCTTCAGCATTCTATTTTCTTACCTCTTTATTCCTTTCAAAATTTCCATCCCTGTAACCCCCAACTCCTTCAGCCACATAAAAAATATTCTTGCAAGGGTCCGTTATTCCATTGCTTTGAAAACCCTTAGGGGTGTCTTTTATTCGATTAAAATGTGCAGATTCCTCACTTTATAAAGAGGGATTGCCAATCCCTGAACATCCATCTGCCAATCCCTGAACATTGCCATCATTAGTAACCCATCTGTAACCCATCTGTAACCTTTCTGTAACCTCAGATACAGAAAGGTTACCAATGAGTTACCAATGGGTATCTAAAGCAGATAAAGTTCAGTGAAAGGAGGAGATTAGAAACCCATCTCAATCAACATCAAAGAAAAAAGAAGGAACACCGATTTTTTGCCGGTCGTTGGAAAGAGCGTTTAGACATTTACCTTCTAAACATTTCATTCAAAAAATGCTTCTGATAGTGGATTCAACTGAGAAGGAAGTTTTTTTGCCTAAAGCCCCAAAAGGGGAAACTTCTGTTTTAATTTTCACCACCGCTTTTTAGATTGATCCAAAATCTAAATATTTAGGATTTATTTAAAACAAAAAAAGCTGTAGATCAATTGATCTACAGCTTTTTTATAATGTTCATCATTTCTGATGTGTCGGGGTAGTAGGATTCGAACCTACGACCCCCTGGTCCCAAACCAGGTGCGCTAACCGGACTGCGCTATACCCCGAGTGAACAATAAGCGGTTATAATAATGCGGAGAGAGGGGGATTCGAACCCCCGGTACAGAATGACCCGTACGTCGGTTTAGCAAACCGGTGGTTTCAGCCACTCACCCATCTCTCCTGGGTATTTGTAACAGAATTATTTCAATTCAGAATTTCAATCTTTAAGCGGTAATCTCTTTCGTTCTTGACCACCCATTCTGCCTTTGTGAATGTGCGTGCAAATATAGAACTTGTTTTTTCTTTAGCAAAACAAAAAGGACAAAAAAGCATAGTTTTTTCAAGTTTTTTTCTGCCTGCAACCCCACTCCATTCAGGCTCTGCACCTTAACAGGCGAGCTTTTTACGGGGGATGTGATAAAAAGTTTGGGTGTAAAATCAGGTATAAAAAAAGCAAATGAATAAGTATGCTGATTATCAATGATCTAATGAATACATGTTATAAAAAATCGTTAATTGGTTAGGTTATTTCAAAAGCATGGATTATCTTTGAAGTAAGAAAACGTTCTATCACATCAGTCAAAGGATATTATCCGCATTAATTCTGTGTTTGGAAAATTCAACATTTTTAATTGACCCGAGAAAGCTTTTGACTGCTAAAACAGGCCCAGTACCGCTTTGCGGGAGTAGCTCCGGCTACCGTAGGAAGTTTGATCAGTCAGGCACTCAAATCCTTTTATTTAGGGATTTTTACAATCGAATTAATGCGGATTTTTTATGCCCTGACGTGAAGGAAGACACGAAGGCAAAAGTAAAAAGTAAAAAGGCAAAAGGGATTGACGATTAGACGATTTACTATTTACTATTTCCGCTATGACCGAAGCGTCATCCTGAACTTGTTTCAGGATCTCCTCGCACACCATTAACCAACATCCTTTATTTTACAGGGGGTGCCGAAACAAGTTCGGCATGACGCTATGAACGTGATTGTCAGAAACCAGAAGCCATAAGATTTAAATAGTCCCCCAAGTACTCGAGGGTAAGTTGCCGATTAGTCAATTATTTCTAATTCGTGCTCTAAATTCTTTTTATAAGGAAGTATAATAGCAGTATGAGGGACATCAGAGCGCTACTCCGGCCTAGCAAGTTGCCGTGGCGGACAAAGAAGGTGAGCTGATTGTTAAGGTGCAATGGAGCGCTGATGGCAGCTGCGGTATTGACGGAAGTCTTTTGGATGATTTCACCCCGCTGCCCAATAAAGCCTGAGATACCTGTATTGGCGCTGCGGGCAATGCTTCGGCGTGTTTCAATAGCCCTAATCCTTGCATAGCCAAAATGCTGGGTAATGCCCTGCGACTCTTTCCACCAGCCATCGTTGGTAATAATAAACAAAACAGACGCTCCATTCTTCACCGTAAGGGCTACGTAAGGCGCAAAGGCAGATTCAAAGCAAATCACAGAGCCTATCCCCTCCCCTTTTGTTCCTTTAAAGACGGTAGGCCCGGTTGCCGAGGCAAGGCTTCCGCTGATACCACCGGCCTCGACCACGTAGTTGCCAAGGAAAGAAAAATACTCCTGAAAAGGCATTTTCTCCACACCGCTTACCAGGATGCTTTTATGCCCCAGCTGCACCTCAGGTGTATGATTAAAGAACAAGGCCGTGTTGTACACCTGGTAGAAACCATCCTCATCGTCAGCTCTTGCCGTATAGTCAGGTGCTTCATCCTGCTTAAGATAGCGTTGAGTGATGGCCCCTGCCACCATGGCTGTATGCGGATACGTCACTAGTACTGAATCCAGGGGCATTAAGGCTTTATTCTGCCGAAGACTATCATTCTCCCACATAGGAGCCAGAGCAGTCTCAGGGGTCACTACATAGGACGTAGAAGGGCTAATAACACTTCGGGCAAGAGAAGCCAGGCGTTGAGTCTGCACCTCGGTACTCATGCCTGAGAACTTATCGGCATAAGGATTCACGTTGGGTTGCAGCACAGCCACTTCAACGACAGGTCCTTTTTCAGTATAGGTCTGATAGCGATACACAGACCATCCTGCGGGTAATGCCAGGATCACCAGCAGCCAGACTGCTGGATGAAGGTTGACTGCCGGGCGTATGGATGACCGACTTTTAATAGCTGAATACAAAAGGATGTTTACCACAAGAATCCACAGGGAGCCACCAAGCACCCCGGTGAGTTCATACCACTGTATCAGCCAGGGCATGCTGGCAAAGGCGTTGCCCAGCGTGAGCCAGGGCCATTGGATGGTCCAGTAAAAATGCATGGTTTCAAATGAGAGCCAGAAGACTACCAGGGTAAAGTAAGCCGTATCGGCACCCAGCCGGCGGTGTATGGCATGCATCAACCACCAGATGCAGGCCATCAGAAAAGCGTTGATCAGGGCGATAATCAGCATGCCCGACAGGGACACATAAGCTATCCACCAGGTAGACAGGATATTCCAGGTCAGGAAAGTGACCAGTGAACAGAAAAACAAGAGGTAACCCGGCTGAGCTGTACTGCTTCGTGTTAACATATCTTCCACTGCCAGTAGAGGAATGAAGGCCAGCAGGATGATCCATGAGCCAGAAGGCCACATCCATGGCATGCTCAGCAGACAGCCAGAGGCTATGGAGAGCAGCAGTGGTTTCTTCAGGCTCATCGGCTATCAGGACTATTAGAGGTGATTGACAACGGCAGAGAATGTTTGCTTTTTGCCTCTTTTATCGCATACAAATTCAATGATACCGGCAGCCAGGGTACCCCATCCGGCCTGATTCACCAGTACAAGGCGGCCATCGGCATTCTTCAGCTCCAATGGCCTATCGACAAAGCTATGGGTGTGGCCTCCCACGATTAGGTCTGTATAGCGCGTCATGGGTGCCAACGAAAGATCGCTGATCTTTGAATGCTCATACTTTAAACCAAGGTGCGAGAGCGCAATAACCAGGTCGCACGAGTGTTCTTCTTTAAGCATCCTTTCCATCTTAAGAGCCGTTGCCGCAGGATCAAGAAACCTGGTATTGCCGAAATTCTGGGTGCCTACCAATCCCTCCAGTTCAATGCCAAGGCCATAGATACCTATTTTGATGCCCGCCTTATGAAGGATAAGATGGCTTTTCACCTTTCCCGAGAGGATGGTATCCGAGAAATCGTAGTTACTGGACACCAGGGGGAAAGAGGCATGCTGAAGGGCAGAAGCGATATCCGGTAGCCCGTTGTCGAATTCATGATTGCCAATGGTTCCGGCATCATAGCCCATCTTGCTCATCAATTTGAGGATCAGATCGCCTTTAAAGTAGTTGAAATAAGGAGTCCCCTGGAACATATCCCCTGCATCGAGCAGCAGCATGTTGGGATTTTCGGCTCTTTGGCGGGCAACCAGTGAAGCCAGTCTAACCATACCACCACGCCCTGCATATTCAGCATTCGTTTCAGGAAAAGGATCGATGTGGTAATGCATGTCGTTGGTGTGCATTACCGTAAGCTTTACCAGCTCGCCAGAAGCAAACAGTTCGGTGGGAAACATGGCCAGCGACAGAGCTCCTGTACTCAGCGCTGATTGTTTTATAAACGTTCTTCTATTGCTCATTGTAGATCCTCCCATCCTCTTTTACTTCCATCACTCCATTTTCTTTATAACGAACAGTTAAAGCTCTGATCAGTTCATCCCTTATTTTCATTCCTGTATTGATTCGCTGCTTTGGGTTCAGGAACATGCTCATCTGGTCGCCCCCGTTGGCTATGTAGTCGCTGGTAACCACCCAGTAGAAAGCCTGCGGATCGATTGCTTTGCCCTTGATGGTAAGACTACCTACCTTGTCATTGCGGATGCCCATCCGGAAGCCTGCAATCCCTTCACCCCCGCGGGCAGCTATCTTGGCTGCCATGTCGAGAAAGGCAGAACCACTGATTTCAACCAGCACTATCTCGTTTTCAAAAGGCATCAATTCAAAGATCCGCTGAACGGTGATTTCACCCTGAGGCAGCGAGGAGCGAAGCCCCCCATAATTAGTATAGGCAGCATCGGGTTGTATGTTAATATTTTGTTTCTGAACGTAAGAAGAGCCATAATCAAGCAGTATATCAGTCACCAGGTTGGTCAGTTTGCTTTCAGGCTTCCCTTTTACTAAAGGTGAAGGGCTAACGGTTACCAGTGTCGACATATCTTTCTCAATGCTATCGCGATAAGGCCTGACTATCGATTCGATGGCTGAGTCGATGGGTGCCACCTGCGGACCAATGGTGACATTTTTTGTATTTACCTCTCGTACAACCAACTGCCGGTTGCAGGAAAATAAAAATAAAAGAGCTAAAAAAACGATGGATAAACGATGCATTGAAGTATATTTAGAATTCTAATTCTGATTATTTAACTATTGAATTACGCATAAAGATAGAAACAAATCAGGAAACGCATCATTGAACTAGATTAAATAAGTTAGTTATGTTGGCAGGTACAGGATCCTTTACGGACGGGGGAAGGGCAACTAAAGTATGTATGGCATTGTTTTTTTCACTACTCTTCAACAATACATTTTCGCAGGAGTACATCAAGATAAAAGCTAAAAGTGGGGATGGTATTTACAGTATTCTTAAGCAGAACGACCTTGCTCCCAAGGAGTATTTCGATCGTTTTGTGGAGTTGAATAAAGCCAAGCTGGGCAAGAATCATTCTCTCATCATAGGGCGCACTTACCTGCTCCCTGTAAAAGAAGAAAAAAAGAAAATAGAAGCAGTTGATAAGAAAGCGCCTGTGGAAGAGGCTATTCCTTCACAAAAGGTCTATGAGATCTTCGGCAAGGGCTACCACGATATTTCGATCAGAAGCAATGAACTTGAAGGGGCTGTTTTTTACCTGATGAGCGGGCATGGGGGACCAGACCCGGGGGCGGTAGGCTTTCTGGATAACCATATGCTATGCGAAGATGAGTATGCTTACGATGTGACACTTCGCCTGGCACGCAACCTAATGGAACGTGGAGCCACTGTTTATATGATCATCCGTGATCCGGATGATGGGATCCGTGATGATGCCTTTTTGAAACCTGACAGGGATGAGGTATGTTTCCCGGATCAGGTAATCCCACTGAAACAAGTAGACAGGCTGCGCCAGGAGACAGAAGCGGTGAATGATCTTCACTACAGCAACAAGGGCAAGTTTCAACGCCTGGTAGTTATTCATGTGGATTCGAGAAGCAATAAAGAGAATATTGATGTGTTTTTCTACCATAACAAGGAAAGCAAGGCAGGCGGAATGCTGGCCATCAGGCTGAAGAACATTTTCGGGCTCAGGTATAAGATGCACCAGCCTCAAAGAGGTTATGACGGCACGGTGTCGCACCGAAACCTGTATGTGATCAACAATTCGAAGCCTACCTCTGTTTTTATTGAGTTGGGAAACATCAACCACAAACGAGACCAGCAGCGCTTCCTGATTGCCGACAACAGGCAGGCGGTGTCGAACTGGCTTAGAGACGGATTGATAGAAGACTATAGACAGTCGAGGAAGGGGAAGAAAAAATGATTGACGATTAACGATTGAAGATTAACGATTGAAGAACAGGGAGCAGATTTGACAATTTGACAATTCGACCATTTGACAATTTGACCATCTAACCCTTTTTAACAATAGCAACCATTCAACCATTTAACATTTAAAACTTATAATTTAAAATTCCTTATTCTTTTCATGAGCTTGCCTGAAGGAAAAATACTGGTGTTATTTGATGGGATGTGCATCCTGTGCAGTGGGACCATTCGTTTTCTGCTGAAAGCTGACCGCAGGAAGAAGTTCCTGTTTAAGACGCTTCAGAGTTCCACGGGCAAGGAGTCGGATGAAAGTGTGATGGTTAATGACGGAACGAGGCTTTATACTCATTTTGATGCTGTAATGAAGATTGGCAAAGAGCTTGGGGGCATTTATCGGCTGGTTGGGATATTTGGCATCCTGCCCCGGGAGTGGCGCCTTAGACTTTACCAGTGGATTGCTCGTAACCGTTATCGTTGGTTTGGTAAGCGGCAATCGTGTTTCCTTCCTACTGCAGAGGATAAGGCAAGATTTATTTAATGTGAATTCTAAAAAAGAAACCAGCCAGAAAATAAACACATAGGCACATAGAGCACATAGAAAAAATTTTCACTATGTGTCCTATGTGCCTATGTGGTTTATTAATCTGTCAGCATCAGCTATTAAAACTCGAATTCATCGTTCTCGAATTGAATGTAACGGGCCGACAGGTGACCGATCAGTTGGCCAAAGCCTGAAACAGTTTGTTGGGTAAGAGGAGTAATTTCAGCATTTTTCAACTTCAGGAGCCAAAAGCCATACAAGGCATTCAGGCAGGCTTCCACTTCATTGGTGACTGTTCCTTCAGAGCGGTTAACAAATTCACTGATTGGCTGCTTGTTCATTTCATACAGGTTCAGGTATTGTTCATCGGCCTGCGTTTCAATTAGTTTCAGGTGAAACTCATTCAGGTCATTTACCAAATTAACCAGTACCTGCAAATGCCCTTTCTGCTGAACATGTTCCTTTTCCATCATCAGGGCCAGGTTCTCATACCACAGGGCAATCTGGCGAGAGGCTTCCTCATCGGCATCAAATCTTTTGACCAGCTTTGCTTCGATCTGTTTGGGATCAAAAGTGCAAGCCCTGAGCAGGTCTTCCACCTGCCACATGTACAGGATATATTCAGCAATATTCGTTTTACGTTTGTCGCGGGCGATTAACATGAGAGGGAATTTTAAATGTTAAATGTTGAAGGGTTGGAAATGTTTGAAGAGTTTGAATGTTTGAAGGGTTTGAAAAGGTTGAAATGAGCGTCAAATAGTAAATTGTCAATCGTCTAATCGTAAATATCTACTGGCTGCTTAGATATCAAAGAAATCGTCCAAGTCGCGCCGTTCTTTCTTGGTAGGCCTGCCGGTTCCTCTTTCCCGGTTGAAGAAGCTCATGTGTTTTTGAACCTCCAGTATTTCGAGTTCAGAAGCAGGGGTTGTTTCCACCATGAATTCGGGGACCATCTTGGCAGGCATGCGGTTTTCGGTAAGGGCCATAACCTTGTAGCTCCGGGTGATCGGGGGTCTTCTCACCTGGATTGTTTCGCCTTCCTTGATCTCTCGCGAAGGCTTGACATTTATTCCATTAATGGTTACTTTTCCTTTTTTACACTCTTCGGAGGCCAGGGTACGCGTTTTATACAGACGCACAGCCCACAGCCATTTGTCAATGCGAATTCCTCCACCCATATTAGTTCTTTTTATTAAAGAATGTCATTGTTTGTGCAACGCCAATGGTACCAAAGCTTTTGATGATCTCTACCGAAGTATCGATCAGGGCAGGCAATTCAGGCACTTCCTGTTTGTTCCATTCACCCAGCACATAATCAACCTGTCTTCCCTTGCTGAAGTTATCACCTATTCCAAAGCGCAGCCTTGCATAATCCTGGCTGCCCAGCACTTCGGTAATGTTTCGCAGGCCATTATGGCCGGCATCACTTCCTTTGGCTCTCAATCGAAGCGATCCTAAGGGCAAGGCCAGGTCGTCGACTACCACCAGCAGGTTCTCGATAGCGATATTTTCCTTCTGCATCCAGTACTTCACAGCCTTTCCACTTAAGTTCATATAGGTGGAAGGTTTCAGCAGGATAAAGGTACGGCCTTTAAATTTATATTCGCTTATCCAGCCGTAACGCTCATCGCTAAAAACAATATTGGACGCTCTGGCAAGAGCGTCCAATACTTTAAATCCTATATTATGCCGGGTATTTTCGTATTCATGCCCCGGGTTTCCTAATCCTGCAATCAGGTATTTCAAATCAGTAAACTTTTAATGATTAACCTTTTCCCTGAGCAGCTCTTGCAGCCCTGGTTACCATGATTGTTATAACAGGAACCGCTTTTGCATTGAGGAATTCGAGGTTTTCTCTCTGAAGAGTTCCCACTTTAATGCTTTGGCCGATATCCAGGTCATCCACATTGATATCAATTGTATCAGGAAGATTCTTCACCATTGCTTTTACTTTCAATGTACGCAGGTTCAGTTTCAATTTACCCCCTTTACGGATACCTTTGGCGAAACCTTCAACTTTAACAGGGATTTCAACTTTCACTGATTTGTCATCCGAAGTGCGAAGGAAGTCAACGTGCATTAACTGCTCTGCAACCGGATGAAATTGTGTAGCCTGAATAATTGACTGATAAACTGTTCCGTCGATATCAAGATCCACCAGATACACGTGAGGTGTATAAATCAGTGGTTTAAAGTCTTTTTCAGCAGCATAGAAATGGATGGGTTCTTCACCACCATACACTACTCCGGGAACTAATCCTTCTGCACGAAGTCTCTTGGCATCTTTTTTGCCAACAAGCTCTCTTTTTGTGCCTTTGATTGAAATTGATTTCATTTTACTTTTTTTAAATATTTAAATTATGGTACTCAGTCCTCCCACTACGATGAATGGGCAAACAGCATGCATAACATGTGCTTCAGGAAAAAGCGGTGCAAATATATACAATTAACCGTAATATAAAGAACTAATAGATTGATTTTTATAAACTCTTTCGATAGCCTCACCCATGGCTTTGGCAATCGGGATGTATTTAATTTTTGCTGACTCCTGTTTTCCGGGTATTGAATCGGTGAAATAGACTTCCGTCAAGGCAGAGTTTTCAATCTTTTCATAGGCAGGACCGGAGAGTACACCGTGAGCTGCAAAGGCACGAACACTGTTGGCTCCCTTAGCCATCATGATGTCAGCTGCTTTGGCAATCGTTCCGGCAGTATCAATCAAGTCATCTACCAGGATCACATCCTTTCCGGCCACATCACCGATCAGGGTCATGCTGTCAATCACGTTGGCTTTAGCCCTTGATTTATGACAGATGACCATATCGGTTCCGAGCATCTTGGCATAGGTATTGGCTCTTTTTGTTCCACCCACGTCAGGCGAGGCTATTACAATGTCTTTAAGCCCCATTTTACCGATGAACGGGATAAACATCGATGATGCATACAAGTGGTCTACAGGCACGTTAAAAAAGCCCTGAATCTGGTCGGCATGAAGGTCCAGGGTAATGATGCGGTCGGCACCTGCCGTGGAAAGGATATCGGCAATCAGCTTAGCGCCAATTGACACACGCGGTTTATCCTTCCTGTCCTGGCGTCCATAACCAAAATAAGGAATAACTGCAATGATCTTGTAGGCTGAAGCACGTTTGGCGGCATCAATCATTAGCAATAATTCCATTAGGTTTTCTGCCGGGGGCGGCGTTGACTGGATGATAAATACATGGGAACCACGAATGGTTTCCTCGTAACATGGTTCGAATTCTCCATCAGAGAAAACAGGGCATGAAGTTTTTCCAATTTCAACACCTAAACTTTCACAAATCCGTTGGGTTAGATCCACGCTTCTTCTACATGGAAAAATCTTTAGGGGAGCATTTCTTGACATTTATTCCTTATTAATATTTGTGTATGGGAATTGCGGCAAAGGTAAAAAAAACTTCTTCAAATATCTTCCATTCTATTTTTAAGTTGGAGTATCTATTTTTTTTGAAAAATATCTGAATGTGCTGGTCTTCAATTGTAAAACTCACACACTATCCGATTTATTGGTCGTTTCGATAAAAGAAATAATTTCTTCCTGCCCTGTTCCGTCAAGGGAAGAGCTGACCATCATCGTGGGCAACTCATCCCATATCTTTTTAAGTTCCAGAGCGTACGTACCCATATTTTTTGCAGCCGTTACCTTGCCCAGTTTATCAGCCTTGGTAAAAATAATGGAAAAAGGAATGTTGTTTTCTCCCAGCCAGGTAATAAATTCAATATCAATCTTCTGGGGGGCGTGCCTGATATCAATCAGCACAAAAAGGCAGTACAGGTTCTCGCGGTTCAGGATATACCGGCTGATCAGTTTCTGAAACTTCTCCTTAATGGTAAGCGAAGTCTTAGCATAACCATACCCCGGCAGATCGACCAGGTACCAGCTTTCATCAATGACAAAATGATTGATTAGCTGCGTCTTTCCAGGCTTTACTGACACCTTGGCCAGGCTCTTCTGACCAACAAGCATGTTGATAAGCGATGATTTGCCCACGTTCGACCGCCCTATGAATGCATATTCCGGCCGGTCGGGGGCAGGGCATTTCTGTACATCGGTATTGCTGATTAAAAATCGTGCCTGTTTGATCATTTAGTTATCAATGGTTACTTCCAGTAATTTCACGGTTGAGGATTGCGGTATGAGCGTTACACTCTCAATGGAGGCAGGAATCAGGATAGTTTCTCCTTTTGTAATGGTTTCTGATCCTGATTCGGTTTTAATTTCCACGGTACCATCCAGACAGATAAAGATCACAAAGCAATCCAGCTCATTATAATCTTAATCCACCACCTGGGTCAAATCCAGTACATTGGTCGTGAAATAGGGGCATTTACCCAGCTCCACTGATTCATTGGCTTTGGCTACAGCTTTTGTCTTGTATTCAGGGAAGATGGTAAAATCAATGGCATCAAGGGCCAGGTCAGTATGCAGTTCGCGGGGGTTGCCTTCGTTGTCCCGGCGATCGTAATCGTAGATTCTATAGGTAATATCCGAAGTCTGCTGAATCTCGGCCAGCAGGATACCTTTGCCAATGGCATGTACGCGTCCGGCTGGAATGAAATAGGTGTCACCGGCAGTTACTTCCTCAAAGTTGAGAATCTCGGTCAACTGGTTGTTTTTAAGCTTCTCAAGGTATACCTCTGCATCCACCTGTCGATTAAACCCTACCTGTAATTTTGAACCCGGA
>JACMKG010000057.1 GCA_014380255.1 Prolixibacteraceae bacterium
ACTTTCAGGAAGCCCTTTTTCTGTGAGGGATGCGAATGCTCCAAAGCCAGATTTATCGCTTATAAAAGGCCATTTACCCCTTTTGGGAGTTTGTTACGGTGCTCAGAACCTGTCTCACTATTTTGGGGGCGAAGTGATGCCTTCCAATTCACGCGAGTATGGTAGAGCCAACCTCGGGTTTGTGGATGCCACTAATCCGCTGTTTAAAGGCATCAGTGAGCATTCGCAGGTGTGGATGTCTCACGGGGATACCATTGAGCGTGTGCCGGAAAACTACCGTGTAATTGCCAGTACGGCCGATGTGGATAAGGCCGCTTACCAGATTGAAGGCGAACAAACCTTTGGCATACAGTTTCACCCTGAAGTTTACCATACCACGGAAGGCACCCAGCTGCTGCAGAATTTTGTGGTAGATATCTGTGGATGCCAGCAGAACTGGACACCGGATTCATTCATCGAAACAACCATCCAGCAACTCCAGGCAAAGCTGGGGGACGATAAAGTGGTGCTTGGCCTTTCTGGGGGTGTTGATTCAACGGTAGCTGGTGTTTTGCTGCATCGTGCCATTGGGAAAAACCTGACGTGTATTTTTGTTGACAACGGTTTATTGCGCAAGGACGAATTCCAGCAAGTTCTCGACTCTTATCAGCACATGGGATTGAACGTGGTAGGGGTGGATGCCCGCCAGAAATTCTGGGATGATCTGGCCGGAATTACCGATCCTGAAACAAAACGTAAAACTATTGGCCGCGACTTCATTGAAGTATTTGATGTGGAAGCGCACAAGATAAAAGATGTCAAATGGCTGGCTCAGGGAACGATCTATCCCGATGTGATTGAATCGGTCTCGGTTAACGGGCCTTCAGCCACCATCAAATCCCATCACAACGTTGGAGGGTTACCTGCAAAGATGAACCTGAAAGTGGTTGAGCCGCTGAACCTGCTTTTCAAAGACGAAGTGCGTAGGGTAGGGAAGGCTTTGGGCATTAAACAAGAGCTTTTGGGCCGTCATCCATTCCCCGGACCGGGATTAGGCATCCGTATCCTGAGTGATGTAACGCCTGAGAAAGTGCGTATCCTGCAGGAAGCAGATGCTATTTTTATCAATGGCCTGAAAGAATGGGGATTGTATGACAAGGTTTGGCAGGCAGGCGCAATGCTTTTACCTGTTCAGTCAGTGGGTGTAATGGGCGATGAGCGTACCTACGAAAATGTGGTTGCTTTGCGTGCTGTCGCTTCTACCGATGGCATGACCGCTGACTGGGTACATCTGCCTTACGAGTTCCTGGCAAAAATGTCAAATGAAATCATCAATAAAGTACGGGGCATCAACCGTATTGTGTACGATATCAGTTCCAAACCACCGGCAACTATCGAGTGGGAATAAGCTATTTTTCACCCTGGTGGTGATATAAAGCAAAAACTATAAAGGAGGTTCCATTGAACCTCCTTTATAGTTTTTACAGGGTTGCACGATGGGCAGAATCGGGGCCGTAATTAGTCTTTAATAAGCTATGGCCCTATTGTCTGGGTAATACCTGGCCCAATGTTAATTCGGATATAATACGGACATAGATCGGATATAATGCGGACCTTATTCGCCTGCATCCGAATAAAGTTCGACTTATGTTCGACTAATATTCGACTAATGAACGACTAACCTTAGGCTCAGGTAGGAGCCGGTAGAAGGCCTGTATGAAATTTTCCTGCTCCGAATGATCGTTCTCCCGTTCTAAAGTAGGGTACAACCTTTATCGTTGTATTTATACGCCAATAAAGGAGAATTTAATGAAGATATATTCTTTGATCTGTTGAATCCAGGAATACTAAGGTATTAGCGCTTTTCAATGCTATGGGTTTTAAAATGAAAAGGGATCAATTACCAGATGTTTTACCTGTTGAATCAATAAATAACCCTTGCCAGGAGACCCTTATTTTTTGCCAAACCCTTCGTAGCAAGGATACCCTCCCACGAACCCCTCCCTTATCAACCTTATTTTAAATTATTGTATTTGATAAGGTTGATAAGGAAGGAGGTGTGGGATTGTGTTTTGGGCTACTAAGGTTTATTAATCAATAAGGGTAGAAGAAACAGGCAAAAATATCAATATTCTCATGAGGAATTAGTAAATCAAACAATCCTGTTTCTTAATGTGATAAAATATATTTTTTATTAACAGATTTATGACATTAATTTATTTTTATTACTTAGAACGTTTAAAAATCTGAATAATCCGTAGGGTGAAGCAAGGTGATAACCGAACGGGAAACCGTGTTTTTGTATTCCTCAATCGCTGACATCTTTTTCCACTCGGGATGGTTTCTGAATGTGTTCCAATGGGCATCATGAGAGGCCATGTCCGAGAAAGTGGTCAGATACATCAGGTTAGGCATGGTGCTCCCTGAAATAACTTCAGCAAAAAATATAGGGTTGAATTCGAGACGGTTGAAAAGATCGACTTCTCCACCTTCGTTAAACATCTTTACTTTCTGGCGGAACAGGTTTTCAGTCGGGCCTTCGTAGCTTCTCAATTCATAGATCCGTTGTGAAGGTGCGGTACTATAAGTGGGCACTTTAAGAATAGGTGCTTCCGAGAATGCTTTCAAAAGAATGGATTCCTTCCGTACAAAAGGTTTTTTGTCGTGAGGTGCACTCAGAAACTCTTTTCCGTCAGCCTGGTATGTTTTGTCTTTTTCAAGGTCTTCCAGGGTTTTGGCAAAATGATCCAATGATTTGAATGACATAAAGATGTAGACACGTTTGCCCGACGTAGTATCGCTTTCAACAGGTTTAAATACTCCCACCTTTTGAACGCCTGCACGGTGCAGGGCAGGCAGGTAAGCGTTTTTCAGGTATTGATCTATCTTTTCTTCCTGTGCTTTGCCAGTCAGGCGGTAAACCTGTACCTGGTAATAATCACGGGAGGCAGCAATCGCCGAAAAAGAGAAGGATAGTGCAAGAAGTGTCATCAGGATAAATGAGAAACTGAGAGTCTTGGTTTGTTTAATTTGTTGGTTCATTAAAAATGGGTTTTAAAGGTTTTTACTTGGATTGTAAATGTATGAAAGAATCAAGTACAAAAGACGGTGGATAACGAACAAAAAACTTCCTGCATGATATAAACGTCCTTGCAAGGGTCTGTTATTCCTATGCCTTGTAAAAACTTTGGGGTTTCTCTTAATTTATTAGAAAGTGCAGAATGCTCCCTTCATAAAGAAGGGTTACCAATCCATGATCATCCATCCGGCATTCCCTGTACTTTGCCATCATCTGTAACTCATTAGTAACCCATCTGTAACCTTTCTGTAACCTCAGATACAGAAAGGTTACGAATGAGTTACCAATGGGTATCTAAAGCAGGCAAAGTTCAGGGAAGGTTCAGTAAATCACAGGCCTATAAATACGATGGCAGGTTTTGAAATCGTAGAATAGCAGAAGGTAAAACTGATCAGGGAAAAGGAGAATGGAAAAAGGAAAAAGGACAGGATCGATCCGAGCAACAGCGATAGCATGTTTAATTTTTTAATGGAGGAAGTGTGATCCTTATTGAAAGTTGTCCACCGCCTTTTGCGTTTGATCCGTATGAAATATATGCTTTTTACATTTGAAAATGCCTATAATTTTGGTTCATCCCACTAATGCGTACCTTGCATTGTGAAGATCTAATATTTTAAGGTTGAAATATTCCATATCAC
>JACMKG010000377.1 GCA_014380255.1 Prolixibacteraceae bacterium
AGTCTTTGCTGGGCATCAATGCCAAGGCATCCGGCTTTGCCAGCTTTGAAATAAAGCCGCAGCCTGCCGGTGATCTTACCTGGGCCCGGGGTCATTATGATGCCCTTGTGGGACGTATTGTCAGTGACTGGAAGATCGAGGGCACTCGCTTCCTGATGAAAGTAAGTGTTCCTGCAAATACCACGGCCAGGATATATGTGCCTACTCTGCCCCGTTCGGCTGTCAGTGAAAGCGGGAAGCCTGCCACAGAAGCCCAGGGTCTCCAGTTTTTGGAATACCAAGACGGGTATGCGGTCTTTGAAGCCGGCTCGGGAGATTATTCTTTTGAATCGGTGTGGCAGCGCTAACCCGGGTTGCCAATGCTGTAAAGTAGGTTGTCATTCGTAAAAAGGTGATGAAATGAAACCATACTTGTAATTAATTTAAGTTGCCAGCTACGGGCTGCTGGCTGCTGGCAACTTAAATTATTTGCTACTTTTATCTTGATAAATCAACCAAGTAAATCAAACCATGATGAAAAAGAATTTGATAACACTTTTGATGCTAACCCTGTTTTTTACGTTTGGTGCTAATGCGCAAACAGGGGGAAAGGTATCCGACAAACTATCAGTTTCCAGTAAGATCCTTCAGATGGATCGCAAATACGCTATTTACCTTCCTGCCGATTATGAAACCTCTGACAGAAGCTATCCTGTGTTGTATCTTTTACACGGCTCAGGCGACGATCAGACGGGCTGGGTACAGTTTGGCGAAGTGAAAAATATTGCTGACAAAGCGATCCAGGAAGGGAAAAGCACGGCGATGATCATCGTGATGCCTGATGCCGATACGAGTCAGCGTGGTTATTTCAACAGCCCTAAAGGAGATTGGAACTACGAAGATTTCTTCTTCCAGGAGCTGATACCGTATATTGAAAAGACTTACCGTGTTAAAACCAACAAAAGATACCGCGCTATTGCCGGCTTATCGATGGGAGGGGGAGGAACGTTCATGTATGCCCTGCACCACCCTGAGCTGTTTGCAGCGGCTTGTCCGCTAAGCGCTTCTGTCGGTCCTATTAATATGACTGAAGCTGCAACACGCTGGGAAAAGCAATATCCCGGTATCTCTAAAGAGGATATGGCTACCTATTATTCCAACCACAGCGCATTGGAATTGGTCAACAACATGCCTGATGGACAGAAAAAAGCAGTTCGCTGGTACATTGATTGCGGGGATGATGACTTTTTATATGAAGGCAATTCCATGGTTCATATTGCCATGCGTAAGAAAGAAATTCCTCATGAATTCCGTATCCGCGAAGGTGGGCACACCTGGACTTACTGGCGTGAAGCCCTTCCTACAGTGCTTGAATTTGTCTCACAATCGTTTCATCAGTTTTAACAGGATAGGGTAAATCACAATAAAACGAGCCGGGATACTATGTAAGCTGGCTCGTTTTATTTGTGGAAGCGCTATTCATACATTGAACCTAACTTTATTAAAACCAATTGTTATGAATTTTTATCTTAAACTTTTATTAGTTTGTGGGTTAACAGTTCTGTTTAAAGTCTCTTCCTCGCAAGTCCCGGAATGGGAAAACCCGAAGATAAATCAACTGTCAACCGAAAGGCCTCATGCCACCTTGGTGCCCTTTGGAAATTCTGCTGATGCTTTGTCTTTTGACAATCAAAAATCTGAGTTCTTTCAGCTGTTAAACGGGACGTGGAAATTCAAGTGGGTAAAAAATCCACTGGAAGTGCCTGCTGACTTTTACAAGGCTGATTATCCGCTGGCCGGATGGGACAACATTCGTGTACCGGGGAACTGGCAGTTGCAGGGCAGTTATGATGAACCAATCTTCACCAACATTAAATATCCTTTCCCGGTAAACTTACCTAAAGTGCCTCATGATGTAAATTCAACAGGGCTGTATAAAACCGAGTTTACAGTGCCTCAGTCATGGGATGGCAGGCAGGTATTCCTTCATTTTGCGGGGGTGCAGTCGGCCATGTATCTATGGGTGAACGGTGTAAAAGTAGGCTATCATGAAGATGGGATGACTCCTGCTGAATTTAACGTTACCCCTTATTTGAATAAAGGGAAAAATGCACTGGCCGTTGAGGTTATAAACTGGTCGGATGGAAGTTACCTGGAAGATCAGGATTTCTGGAGACTAAGCGGTATTTTTCGCGATGTAATTCTTTACGCCACGCCCAATCTTCATATCAGGGATTTTAAAGTAACTACAGACCTGGATGCTGAATGTAAGGATGCCGTGTTAAAAGTGAATATGTCACTCCGAAATTATTCTTCTGCCGCCATCAAAGGATACAAGGTAAAAGCATCGCTGATCGATAAAAATGCGAAGGTACTGTTCTCCAAGGAAATGGCTGCAGGTAACAGACCGGGGCTGAAAGAAACCAGTTTGTTGATCGAAAACGAGGTCGATAATCCTGATAAATGGACTGCCGAGACTCCCAACCTGTATTCACTCGAGCTACAACTGCTGGATGATAAGGGTGCCATACAGGAAGTGATTGCTCAGAAAGTGGGATTTAGAAAGGTGGAAATCAAAAATGGACAGCTTCTTGTAAATAATAAGCCCGTTGAGTTTAAAGGTACCAATCGCCATGAATTCGACATGTACACAGGCCGGTATATGACGCGTGAATCCATGATCAGGGATATTCAGCTGATGAAACAGAACAATTTCAACGCCGTAAGAACCAGCCATTATCCCAATGCGACTGAATGGTATGCCCTGTGTGATGAGTACGGGCTTTATGTGGTGGATGAAGCCAACGTTGAATGCCATGGCTTATGGGAAAGTAAAATTTATTTGTCTGATAATCTGGAATGGACCAATGCCTACGTCGACCGTGGGGTTGCCATGGTGGAAAGAGATAAGAATCACCCTTCGATTATTTTCTGGTCAATGGGTAACGAGAGTGGCTGGGGAAAGAATTTTGATGCCATGTATGCGGCCATGAAGAAGATCGACCCCTCACGGCCTATTCATTACGAAAGCAAAAACCCTCCCTATGCCAATGTTCTTTCAAGGTATGACATAATCTCAACCATGTACCCATCGGTAGATAATATCCTGGAGTTGATGAATCAGGACAGTACCAGACCGGTAATCATTTGCGAGTATGCCCATTCCATGGGAAACAGCCTGGGCAATTTCCGTAAATACTGGGATGCCTTTTATAAGTATCCAAGGCTGCAGGGCGGATTTACCTGGGACTGGGTTGACCAGGGACTTCGTTCCAAAGATAAATCAGGCAAAGAATACTGGAATATTGTCAATTATATGGACGGGGCCAATGCCAGCGATGGAATTGTCAATCCCGACAGGCGTCCTCAACCTGAAATGAACGAAGCCAAAAAAGTGATGCAGGAGCTGAATGTAAAGGCACTGGATGTTGAAAACGGAGAATTTGAAATAGCGAATTCCTTCTTCTTCATAGGTACGGATAATGTATCGCTTGATTGGAGTATGACAGTGGAAGGGAAAGAGGTTCAGCACGGTTCCATTGCTGATTTAGCCATCTCGCCACAAGGAACACAAAAGATTACGATTTATTATCCCAAGCCATCAACCCTGCAGGGTGAAAGCTTTATTAACTTTAGCTTTAAGCTGAAGAATGCCACCCCTTGGGCAGAAAAAGGACATGAAATAGCCTCAGAACAGATAAGACTTACGGAGAAATTACATTCAGCATGGAAGCCTGAAGTTGCCCCTAGCCAACCTTTGCAGTTGCTTAAGGAAGGTATGATAACGGTTTCCAATCCCAATTTATCGCTGGTATTTGATCCGGCTAAAGGGACGCTGGTGTCGTACAATTACAAAGGACATGATTTGTTTCACGGTGAAGTGGCTCCTTCATTTTTCCGCGTACCGACCGATAACGATGAAGGGGGCGGTAACGGAAGCTATGCTCACCGCTGGAGAGCAGCCGGCTTAGACCAGCCTAAGGTTACCCCTGTACAAATGAATGCTGAACTGGTATCTGAGCATCAGGCCAAAATCAGCATCCAGAACAAGATTCAGTTTAAATCAGCAAGCATGGATTATGCTGTAACCTACTGGGTAAGCAGCAATGGTGAGGTGCTGGTTGAAAACAGTTTTTCAACGGCTGATGAATTGCCACCGTTGGCAAGGGTGGGATTGCAGTTCATCCTTCCTTCTTCTTTTTACAACGTTAGCTGGTATGGAAACGGCCCGTTTGAAAGCTATGAAGACCGCAAGGAAAGTGCCTTTGCCGGAACTTACTCCGGGAGTGTTGCTGATCAGCATTTCCCATATGTGATGCCACAGGAAAATGGAAACAAAACGGATGTTCGGTGGATGAAACTTTCAACCAATGATGGAATAGGCTTGCTGATCTCGGGAATGCCTTTGCTGAGCGTAAATGTTCAGGATTATTCACCCGAGGCGTTGAATCGTTCCAAACTGAGCCATCAACTGGATAGAGGTCAGAACATTTACCTGAATATCGATTACAAGCAGATGGGCGTTGGGGGCGATGATAGCTGGAGCCCGCGTGTTCATCCTGAATACCTGTTAAAAAGCAAAAACTATCAATATTCATTTCGCTTAAAGCCTGTGGTGAGTAGTCAGACGATCCATTAAAGAGGTAAAAGTGTAAATTGCTGTATTACAATATAATGCCATTGGCGCAATCAATCAATAGGAGTGCGCCAATGGCTTTTTTTTGATTATACCGAAGGCCTCAATCAGGCAGGTGGGTCAGTGGATCTTAAAGGTGGAGGACCCAGGAAGCGGTTCGTTTCGCTAATCTCTCTGGCCATAAAGCGGATCAATCCCAAAAGACGGTTGATTCCGTCATACATTCAATCCTGTTGAAATATACGCCTGCTTTATCTGAAAAGGAAGTTCCATGTCCAAAAGGTCTATGTTAACTCTATATTAGGTCTATACTGGGGCTATATAATCATTTCAAAAAATAGACTCAATATAGTGTTAATATAGAGTTAACATAGAGTTTCTGAATATGCCTGCCCTTTTGCATTTGACAATTAATTTTATCCACCGCCTATTGGGATTGATCCATAAAGCGGCAGCAAAAAGGTAAATTTGTATTTGAAAAAATAACCTTCACCTAAAAAATACGTTGTAAGCTTTAATAGTAAAAGAATTTTATAATTTTAGGGATTATACTTTAGACTTCTAACTTCACCCTACGATGAATAAACTGAGAATCATTACGATGAATAAACTGAGAATCATTGCCAGCCTGCTTGTCCTTGTTTTAATTTCCTTTGCGGCTTCAGCGCAAAACAATAAAATTCGCCTGTTGGTAAGGTCCGATGATATGGGATCGAGTCATGCGGCCAACAGAAGCTGTGTAAAAGCCTATACCAATGGTATCAGCCGCTCGGTGGAAGTGATGGTTCCCTGCCCCTGGTTCTTTGAAGCGGCACAGATGCTGAAAGCAAACCCGGGTATCGACGTTGGAGTGCATCTGACCCTTACCAGTGAATGGGACGGCATCAAGTGGGGGCCTATCACCCCTTCGCCCTCATTGGTTGATGCAGATGGTAATTTTCTGGCAGCAACAGGCGATTGGTATAAAAAAGCGTATAAGATGGAAGAAGTAGAGGCTGAACTGCGCAAGCAGATCGAAATGGCCAAACGTCATATTCCCAACGTGACACATATCTCTTCACACATGGGAGCACCGGATTGTAAACCTGAATTAAAAGCCCTTGTCAAGAAGTTGGCCAAAGAATACAACCTGATTTATGAAACTCAGGCCTTGACTCCCATACCCGAGTTTGGATGGGATAAAGCCACTTCCAAGGACGATAAGCGTGATGCCTTTATCCGCATGCTAAAGTCGTTAAAGCCGGGAAATACATACCTTTTTGTTGAACATCCCTCTAACCGCACGGCCGAGATGAAAGCGGTAGGTAACAAGGCAATGCTTACCGTAGCGCGCGACCGCCACTGGGTGACCGAGGTGTTTACCAGCGATCAGGTACAGCGAACCATTAAGAGTAGAGGCATCGAGTTGATTGATTATACCGATATAGGAACTCCGGGAAAATAAAAAGGATTTACAATTAGACGATTTAAGAAATTTACGATTAGACAATTTACAATTTACAATTTGGTGCTACTGCCAGCATATCAGTTGTACATCGCAAATCATCTAATAGTAAATCCTTGAAGAGTTTAATGGTTATAGCTACGATGTTCAGAGCGTAAATTGTAAATAGTAAATGGTCTAATCGTCAATGCTTTAAGTCTTCTTGGTGATCAGCACCTTGTCGATCTTGTTGTGGTCGATATCCACCACTTCGATAATGGAATCGGAGTATTCAAATTTATCGCCCAGCTCTGGGATTTTATTCATATGGCTGAAAACAAAACCTGCCACGGTCGAATACTCGATCTCTTCAAAGTCGATTACAAAATCTTCTATCAGATCAACCAGCGTCTCCACGGATGCATCTCCGCTTACCAATACCGACTGGTCTTCACGCACAAAAATATCGGGTTCAGCCACTTCGCCTTCTTCGGGCAAATCACCAATAATGCTCTCCAGGATATCGTGTAAGGTGATAATACCTTCAAAACTTCCGTATTCGTTGACCACCACTGCAAAATAGTTTTGCTTTTGCTTGAAAAGCGTCAGCACTTTCTGGGCGTCTGCATTTTCGGGAATCACCAGGGGGGCATGCAAGATCTGGTCAATCCCTTCCGGTTGGCTGGAGTAATAATTCATCAAATATTCCTTTACATGGATTACTCCTGCAAAATCCTCGGGAGTGGCATGACAGGCCAGTATTTTGCTGTGCCTGAGCTGAAGGATTTTGGTATGAAGCACTTCGGTAGCTTCATCGATGTCAATCCATTCAACATCCGTGCGATGCGTCATGATATGCTTGGCCCGCTTATCCGAGAAGTAAAACACCTTTTCATGCATCAGGTTCTGCTCTTTTTCAATCACCCCTTCATGAGAGGCAACGCGAAGCATGTGACGAAGCTCTCCTTCAGTCATCTGATCTGAATTGGATTTAATGCCGATCAAGCGGTTAATAAGGTTCGTGGACATGGCCAGAAGCCTTACAAAAGGATAAAAGGCCGTGCTGAAATAATAAATCGTGGGAGCTACTGCCATGGCGATCTTCTCCGGGTTGCCCATGGCAATGGTCTTGGGTACCAGTTCGCCAATCACGATCGAGACAAAAGTAATGGCAAGTACCGTCAGGGTAAGGGCAATCTCATGCGCGTAGGGAGCTGATAATTCAAACTGCGTAAAAAATGGGGTAAAATCATCTGCCAGCTTCATTCCCCCATAAACACCGGTGATAATGCCAATAAGGGTAATGCCAACCTGGATGGCAGAAAGAAAATTCTCGGAATTCTCCAGCAGCTTTAAGGCCGTTTGTGCTCCCTGTCTTTTATTGAGTCTATACTGTTCAAGTCGTGACTCCTTGCTCGAAATCAACGCGACTTCTGAAAGGGCAAAAAAACCGTTAATCAATATAAGTATGGTCAGTATGAAAATTTCCATTGCATATTTTAATGAGTGGTGAAGATACTATTTTTTAAGAAAAGCATCATCCACGTGGCATATAAATCCCCTGTATAGGCTAAAAATGGAAATGCTTCAATCAATTATTCTAAGGGGAACACACAAT
>JACMKG010000378.1 GCA_014380255.1 Prolixibacteraceae bacterium
CAACCCCTGTTAAATGAAGTACTTGCTTCAACCATCAATTTAAATCACAGTGTTTTGCTTAGTGGAATCAATAAAACTCTATTCGCCACTGCTGACGATGAATTACGTCCGGTGATGAATGGTATTTTTGTTGAATTATCTCCCGATGATATCAAATTTGTGGCCTCAGATGCACACAAATTGGTTCGCTACAAGCGTTTTGATGCCAAAGCAGAAAAAGATGCTTCATTCATCCTTCCCAAAAAGCCTGCTTCTTTGTTGAAAAGCTTGCTTCCCAAAGAAGACTTCGATGTTAAGTTGGAATTCGATGAGAAAAATGCCTTCTTCACCTTGAGTAAATTTAAGTTGATTTGCCGTTTGGTCGAAGGAAACTATCCAAGTTACAATTCAGTGATTCCGACCAATAACCCTAATCAGCTGATTATCGATCGGGTTGAGTTCTACAATACGGTACGTCGTGTATCTGTATTCTCCAATCAGGCCAGCAATCTGATCCGGTTGAAGTTAACGGAAAACCAATTGGTAGTTTCTGCCCAGGATATTGACTTCTCTATCTCTGCCGTTGAGCGTTTGAATTGTCAGTATGAAGGTGAGGATATGGAAATTGGTTTTAAATCAACTTTCCTTCAGGAAATACTATCCAACCTATCTGCAACGGATGTAAAGATGGAATTATCTGATCCAACACGTGCAGGCTTATTGTTACCCGCTGAAAATGAACATGAAGAAGAAAATATATTGATGCTTCTCATGCCTATGATGATAAATGCCTGATAATAAAAGGCTCATATATACAAACCTAACAGGAATAGTCCTGTTAGGTTTTTTAATTTTTACTCCTTGCACCTATTAAACTAGTACTGATGAATTTGAATCTTAAGAATCCTTTGGTTTTTCTTGATCTGGAAACAACCGGAATGAATATAGCAACTGACAGAATCGTTGAAATTGCGCTGATAAAAGTATATCCTGACGGCAAAGAAGAAGAGAAACACTATCGGATCAATCCTGAAATGCCCATTCCTGAACATGTGAGTAAGATTCATGGTATTTATGAGGATGACATAAAAGACAAACCCACTTTCAAAGAGGTGGCAAAAATGATTGCCCAGTTTATTGAAGGGTGCGACTTTGCAGGATTTAATTCCAACAGGTTTGATATTCCTTTACTGGCAGAAGAGTTTTTGCGTGCAGACGTAGATATTGACCTGAAAAAGCGTAAATTTATTGATGTTCAGGCCATCTTCCATAAAATGGAAAAACGCACCCTGGCAGCTGCCTACAAGTTCTATTGCCAGAAGCCTTTAGAGGATGCCCACAGCGCGATGGCTGATACAAAAGCCACGTATGAAGTGTTGAAAGCCCAGCTTGATCAATATAAGGATGCTGAATATGAAGATCATTCAGGGAAGGTATCAAAACCGATTGTAAATGATATTCAGGCATTGAGTGAATTCTCGGCCTATGATTCCAATGTAGATTTTGTGGGTCGTATTGTCTTTGATGAGAAAGGTGTTGAGGTTATTAATTTTGGGAAAAATAAAGGAATTCCTGTCGAGAAAGTTCTTCGGGAGCAGCCTGGCTTCTATTCCTGGATCATGAACAATGAATTTCCTCTGTACACCAAAAAGGTGCTCACAGCCATTAAGCTGAGAATGAAATAAGAAATTATTACATGGAAAAGGAAGGCAAATGTTGAATGGTAGATGTTGAATGTTGAATGGTTAAAAGGAAAAAGGAAGTGATAGCAAGAGCATCAATCCATCAGTCCTTCAATCCATCAGTCCTTCAGTCTTTGAAAAGAAATCTTAAAAAGTAATCGATGAAAATAATATGTGTCGGTCGAAATTACGTCGCTCATGCCAAAGAGCTGAACAATGAAGTTCCAGATGAACCTGTATTGTTTCTGAAACCTGATACAGCCTTGCTTCGGAATAATGATCCATTCTATATTCCTGAGTGGTCTGCTAATTTGCATCATGAAGTCGAATTGATTGTGCGCATCAACCGTATTGGGAAGAATATAGATAAAAAGTTTGCCCATCGCTATTATGATGAAATTGGCCTTGGCATAGACTTCACGGCCAGAGATGTTCAAGATGCCTTGAAAATTAAGGGCTTGCCATGGGAAAAGGCAAAAGCCTTT
This sequence comes from Prolixibacteraceae bacterium, assembly GCA_014380255.1. Next base: position 2,147 of record JACMKG010000378.1, read on the forward strand.
GATCACTCAGCAGTCATTTGCCGCGAATTTGTGAATGTTGATTCTTTGCCGGACAGGAATGCAATCAGCTTTCGGTTGGACATAAATGGCAAAACAGCCCAGGAAGGAAATTCATCGCTTATGATTTTTTCTATGGATGATATTATCTCCCAGGTGTCAAAATACTTTACCTTGAAAATTGGCGATCTTATCTATACAGGAACACCGGCAGGTGTTGGTCCTGTGAAAATTGGCGATCGCCTTGAGGGGTTTATGGAAGAGCAGAAGATGTTTGATTTCTTTGTAAAATAAGCTCCTTTTAAGCTCTCCTTTCCACACTTTTTTATTTTTAGCTGATTAATGATGGGTTTTCCCAAATTAATCAGCTATTTTTATATCCGAATTGCTGATGTCTTATTTGTTTAAATTTCAAGCCTATAAGATGAAGCCGACCTTAACCAACAAACTATTTATCATGAAAAACAAGAAGAGACTCTTGATTGCGGGTCTGATTTTGTCTGCACTTTTGTTATTATTCATCGTACTCCATTTAAATGGAGTTCCTCCATTTATTAATTCCGACGCATCAAAATACCAAACTTCTGTGGTCGATCGAGGACAAGTCTTCTTATCCATTGAAGGCATCGGAGTCGTAGAACCTGAGAATGAAGTAATCCTTTTAAGCCCGAGCAACAGCATCGTCAAAAAGATCAATAAAGAACCTGGTAGCCGTGTTAATCGCGGGGAAGTAATTATTGAACTGGATGACAAACCCACCCTTGCGGAAATCGGGCAGATTAACGATCAGCTTGAAGTAAAGTCCAATTCACTTGAGCGTTCACGGCTTGAAGGCCAGATGGCTCGTATTGATCTGGATTATAACGTGGAAGTAAAGAAATTAAAGATCGCCTCTATCAAGTCCCAATTGGTCAACGAAGAACAATTACTCAGTGTTGGAGGTATTTCATCAGCCAAACTGGATGAGACCAGGCAAAACCTCGTGCTTTCGGAAAAAGACTTGGATATGGTGCTTAAGAAAAATGCTATCCGTTTGAGACAAATGAGCACCGAAGAAAACGGACTCAATTTACAGATCGAAATTCAGAAAAAGCAACTGGCTGATAAACTGGAATTCCTTGGGAAATTAAAGATAAAGGCTCCATCCAACGGAATTATTCTGGCCATTGCTGGTAAAGAAGGAGAGAAAGTAGGCAGTGATAAGATGCTTGTCAGTATGTCTGATCTTACTACTTTTAAAATCAGGGGATCGATTGATGAAAAGTACTCAGATCATATCAAAACAGGCAATATTGTCTATGCTTATCCTGATAGTGAAAAGCTAATTGGCACCATTGGAAATATTACGCCTGCTGTGGCTGACAATAAAATCCAGTTTAATGTGCATTTGGATACATTGAACAATTCAAAATTAATTCCAAACCAGTCCGTTAAACTACAGGTACTAATGTCTGTAAAAGATGAGGTGCTTCGTATTTCAGCCAGCAACGACTTTAAAACCAATTCAAAACGCACGGTTTATATTCTTGATTCAGGCAAAATGATCCCACGAAATGTTACTTTCGGGATGAAAGGTTCTGATTACCAGGAAGTGATTTCCGGATTGAATGAAGGAGAAAATGTTATTATTTCCAAGTCTTCGGCTATTATGCATAAGAAAGACGATGAGAAGCAACAATAATCGAACAATGAACAAGAGAGTAAGTTTGCCTGCAATTGGTATTTTTATTTTTGTAATGATGGCATTCAGTGCTAAGGCCCAGGATTCGATCAATTATCGGCTTAGCTTAAGAGATGTAGTCACATTGGCTATCGAGCAGTCATCGGATCTTAAGTATGCACAAAATCAGAATGTGAATTATTATTGGAGATATAAAAACTATAAAACACAGAACAGGCCTAAATTAGTGCTGAATGGTACAATGCCCAGTTTCAGGCAATCAAACGATGCTGTTACACAACCCGATGGAAGTACATTGTTTAAACCGATCTACAGCATGACAACCAGCGCCAGTTTGTCGCTTAATCAATCAATACCTTGGACGGGAACCTACATCTCGGCCTCTACTTCTGCCATCAGGGTGCAGGATTACAATAAGAAAACTACTGAATTCTCTGGAAGTCCCTTTTCTTTTGGTTTTTATCAGCCCATATTTGCCTTGAATTGGTTGAAATGGCAGCAGAAAACCGAACCTTTGGTGTATGATGAAGCCCAGAAGAATTTTATTGAAACAATCGAGGAAATCTCGTTAAATACGGTCTATCGCTTCTTCAGGTTTTTGTTGGTTCAAACCAATTATAACCTGGCGGAAAGTAACCTGAAGAACAGTACCAACAACCTTAAGATTGCACAGACAAAAAGAGATATCGGAACTATTTCGGATAATAATTTTGCCCGTAACGAACTGGCTGTATTGAATGCCCAGAAAGCCTTAAACAAGGCAAGGATGGATTTGAAGAATGCCGACTTCGAATTAAAGTCTTACATTGGTCTACCACAGGATCAGAAGATTGACCTGGAGATGCCCCTGGACATTACCTTGTTTGAAATTGATGCCGACAAAGCATTGCAGG
>JACMKG010000379.1 GCA_014380255.1 Prolixibacteraceae bacterium
ATTACAGGCGACCTGGTATTTTCAGTTCCTTCAGGCAACTTTGGTAACCTGACAGCTGGATTGTTTGCCAAGTTCATGGGATTGCCTGTTAAACGATTCATAGCTGCCAATAACAGAAATGATATTGTTTATAATTACCTTCAGAATGGCAAGTACGAACCTCGTGCATCTGTTTCAACCATTGCCAATGCCATGGATGTAGGTTCGCCAAGTAACTTTGCCCGTATCCTTGAATTGTACAGCCATTCACATCAATCCATTCTGACGGATATGGTTGGTTACCGTTACTCAGATGAAGAGATTCGCGAAACCATGAAGGAGGTTTATACCAAGGAAAACTATATGCTCGATCCTCATGGGGCAGTTGGTTACCGTGCTTTAAAAGATGATTTAAAAGAAGGTGAAGTGGGTGTATTCTTTGAAACAGCACACCCTGCCAAGTTTACCGAAACTGTTGAAAGTGTTTTAGGTAAAGGAACTGTTATCCTTCCCGATAAGTTGGCTGAGTTTATGAAAGGTGAAAAGCTCTCCATAGCACTAAGTACTAAGTTCGCTGATTTCAAGCAATTTTTACTCAGCAGGTAAAATCGTATACTCTTACAAAAGCCGTTTGCCAACCAATGGAAGACGGCTTTTTTGTTTGTTATAAGAAGCTCATATGTGATAATTGTATAAAACTGCAAATGCCATGAGTGGAGAAAAGGAACATGCTGTTATTCAATTATGTATTGACAAGCTGAGTGAGATACATAACTCTCCGGTACATCTATTGGGTTCTCAACCTGTAGGCGGAGGATGTATAAATCATGCTTCCAGAATAAAAACCTCTATCGGCGATTTCTTTCTTAAATGGAACGCATCGGCTCCCCGGGATATGTTTTTAAAAGAAGCTGCCGGCCTGGCGGAAATGCAGTTGGCTGACAATCCTTATCTTAAGATTCCAAAGATGGTATGGAGCAAGGAAGTGGATGAATTACCCGGTATACTGCTGATGGAATATTTACCTGAAGGCGGTAATACATCCGGCTTTGATGAGCGGTTGGGTAGGGGACTTGCACATCTTCATCGTAAAACGACTTCAGCCTATGGCTTCCATCATTCAAACTATTGCGGTTCTACCATTCAGGAAAACACATGGACCAGCAATTGGCCTGAATTCTATGCCACCCAACGAATTGCAGCTTTGGTAAAACAGCTGGTTGCCAAGCGTTCGTTGACCATGGATGAACATAAAACCTATGAGCGTTTAATCGGTAAAATGCCTGGCCTGCTAACCCATTCAACAAGTCCATCTTTGATCCACGGTGACTTATGGTCTGGAAACTACCTGTATACAGCCAATGGCCCTGCTTTGATTGATCCGGCCTGCTATTATGCCGATCGTGAAATGGAACTTGGAATGATGCAATTGTTTGGAGGATTCCCGCCTGCTGTCTGGAAAGCTTATCAGGCTGAATCACCTCTTCCCAAAGGCTGGGAGGAGCGAATCCCATTGTATCAGCTTTACCATGTATTGAATCATTATCTGCTGTTTGGTGGATCCTACGGCATGCAGGCTTTGAGAATTGCCCGACAATACCTGTAAGGTAACTTTAAGTCCATCATAGGTAGAAATCCTACCCTGATTATTCAAAAGAAATATTATTTCAGCGTATCTTTAGAAAAGCATTAGAAAAGATGTGCCAATGATGTCTTATCATCTTCTGAAGAACTAATTAAATGGTATAATTATGAGCGAATCCATCCTTCACTCGAAACTGTCACATGCTGAAGTTAATCGCAAATATTACCTGATTGGCCTTTTTGCCGTAGCCATGGGGGCGCTCGAAGCTATTGTGGTAGTTTACCTTCGGCAATTGTATTATCCCGTTGGGTTTGACTTTCCATTAACGATGCTCACTCCAAAGATGGTTTCCGTGGAGTGGTTACGAGAAGCTGCTACTGTTGTCATGCTGATAGCCATCGGGATGATTGCCGGGAATAATTCCCTTCAGCGTTTTGCCTGGTTTCTTTATGCTTTTGCCGTATGGGATATCTTTTATTACGTCTGGCTTATGGTGCTTTTGAACTGGCCTTCATCGCTTTTTACCTGGGATATTCTGTTCCTGATCCCGGTGCCATGGGTGGGACCCGTGCTCGCTCCGGTTATCTGTTCGCTGACCATGATTCTTTTAGGTGCACTGATCCTTCACCTTCAGCATAAAGAACTGGCTTTTAGAATCAAGCCTGTTGAATGGAGCCTTATAATTCTTGGAGCGCTTGTCATATTGGCTACCTTCCTGTGGGATTACTCTGCCATTATTATAAATGATGGGCTTTTGTCAAAGTTCTGGGTTCTGACAAACGATACAGTCCTCCTGAAGAATATACTCATGTATATCCCAATGCATTACAACTGGATTGTATTTGGTATCGGGGAAATACTCATCTTAACAGCTGTGACGCTGATGTACAAACGTGTGAAATGAAATCAAACCTTTTACATTTTTTCTATTAACGGGAGTCCGAACGATGAAATAAGAAGAAATATTGAACAAGGAATAAGGAATAAGTAATAAGGAAGTAAAAAGTACGTTTCGGGACTTCTTCTCTTGATGGATTGATGGACTATTTATCCGCTGTGACAGAAAGAACTGATGCTCTTTTTTGACTTTCTTATTTCTTGTTTCTTATTTCTGATTTATTTTTTAATAGAACTCAGATTATCAGACGATTAATTGCTTACAGTTCTACCAGCCTGTTTTTAATGGCATAAACCACCAACTGCGCCGTGTTCTTGCTTTCACTCTTTTCAAGGATATTGGCCCGGTGCTTATCTACCGTACGTTTGCTTATAAACAGTTTATCTGCAATTTCCTGATTTGAAAGCCCCTGGCAGATCAAGATCAGAATTTCCATCTCACGTTCCGAAAGTTCGGTATGAAATTCCTTGCTCTTAGGGGCCGATTTTAAGCTGTTAACCAGGTTTTGAAGCAACTCTGAGGAGAAGAACGAGCCGCCTTCATAAACTACATCCAAGGCAGTCCTGACTTCCTTTATATCCGAATTCTTAAGCACGAAACCTTTCACCCCGGCATTCACCATCTTGTAGTAATAGTCTTCTTCACCATACATCGACAGGGTAATGATTTTAAGATCAGGATACTTTTCATGGGCAATACTCGAGGCTTCAATTCCATCCATCACGGGCATGTTAATGTCCATTAAAACCAGATCAGGGGTCACGGTATTAAGTAATTCCAGAAATTGTTTGCCGTTGGCAGCTTCAGCCACCACATGGTAATTTTCAATGTTGTTTAAAAGTATCCTTAGACCATTGCGAAAAAGTGTATGATCATCCACAATCATTACTTTTCGTTTCAATACATTACTTGTCATGCATCAGTACTTTAATTGTTACAAAAGTTCCTTTTTTAGGCTCACTTTCAATATTTATTTCTCCCTTCAGCGAGTTTATGCGTGAATAGATGTTCGAGAATCCCATGCCTGTGCCTGATGGCTGTTCCATGGCTTTTCGGACATCGAACCCTTTTCCATCGTCTTTGTAAACGATGTTAATATATTTTCCTTCTTTGGTCAAAGATAGGTCGATCTTCTTTGCTTGGGCATGTTTGATGGTATTATTTATCAACTCACAAATAATCCTGTACAAAACCACCTCCACGTTGTTGTCAAAGCGTTCATCCTTAAGGTCTGATTCGAGGTTTATCTTGATGGTTCGCGCCACATTGATCTTATTGCAGAAGTTGTTTAAAGCCCTTAAAAGCCCAAAGTTATTCAGAATATGAGGGCTCAGATTGTCTGATATCTCCTTCAGGCTCTTGATCGCTTCATTGATTACCAATTCGGTGTTCTCAACAATCTCGCGTGAGATATCATCGTGTTTAAACTGGGCAAGCGATGAAACAGACATCTTAACGGTTGAAAGTAAAGGCCCCAGCCCGTCATGCAGGTCTTTGGCAAATCGTTTACGTTCTTTTTCCTCGGTCTGAATGATGGTATTTAAAAACATCTTCTCGGTCAGCCGGCGCGAATCTTCTACCCGTTTCATGTATTTGAAAATCTTCTGGATCATAAATACGCCAATGGCAAATGCCAGGGATGTGATTACCCCTCCCCAGACAAATATCTCGCGATAGTCCTGAGGCTTGATATTCGTAACGTATGGAAGAAATTCAACCAGACGCATGATGGCCATAATGATGAACCCGATGGTAAGCAACATCCATGAGAAATTGAACTTGGTTACCCGGGTTAATTTGACAGCAACACCTACCGCAAAAAACTGTAGAATGATAGCTATGACAAACAATATTTTAAGGATCATTGTACTATTTTAAGTTCTTACAAAGTTACCTTTTCATATTCATGAATCAATAAAAAGGTTGAATTTTGATTGGACATCCAGCAACCATTTTTCACCTCTATGTTAAAATAGAACCTATACAAAATTTGGGATAATTGAATTATAAACGGTACATTTGGTTGATCCTCTTGCCGTAAGATCGGTTATTTTTTTCTATTGTATGCCACAAGCTCTATATTAACTCTATGTTAGGCCTATGTCAGGTCTATGTTGAAAATTTCCAGCCATAGCGTTCACATAGACCTGACATAGAGTTAATATAGAGCTTGAAATAAAATACCTTTTGAAAGATGGAAATACATCATCAAAAAAATACCGTCTTTAAACGATGACCGGATAAGCCATGGGGTCACCTACCATAAAATAAGATACTATCCGTCACCAATGTCTTACTATTGTTTGTATAAGTGTCTTTTAATCATCATTATATCCAATTTTAGGGTGCATACGCAAAGGGAGCTATTTAATAATCAAGGATCTGCTGTAAGTTGAAATTCCTTTGTATTTTTGTACCCGTAATAAAATACTATGACACTGGTATATCCTGATAATTTTGAAACGAAGATAGGGTTTGATAAAATACGCGAGCTGCTTAAAGGAAAATGTTTAAGCAACCTGGGCGAGGAGTTGGTGGACGAGATCCGGTTCATCAGCGATTTTGAAAAGCTGAAGGAAGATCTTTCGCTGGTCGATGAATTCATGTACATTCTTCGGGCTATGGAGAATTTTCCCACCAGCTTTTACTTTGACCTGCGTGAAGCGCTGAAAAGAATACGCATCGAAGGG
>JACMKG010000380.1 GCA_014380255.1 Prolixibacteraceae bacterium
ACAAATGATATTCCTGACATCCCGTCCAACGTGCTAATCATTGATGGCTTGTATGGCTCAGGATTAACCAGACCCTTGGCCGGATTGGCTGCTCAAATAATTACAGCCATCAACAACTCGAAGGCTAAGGTTATTTCCATCGATATTCCAAGTGGCCTTTTGGGGGAAGACAATTCAGAAAATGACCTCTCGGCGGTTATCCGGGCAGATTATACCCTGACCTTTCAGTTTCCCAAAATAAGCTTTCTTTTCCCCGAAAATCATCCCTTTACTGGACAATGGGAGGTGCTACCGATTGGTTTGTCTGCTGACGCTATGGATCAGACTTCAATCCATTTGACTTACCTTACCAAAGAGTTCATAGTTGGAAAGATAAAGAAGAGGGATAAGTTCTCTCACAAGGGCACTTTCGGTCATGCCCTGCTTATTGCCGGAAGCTATGGCAAAATGGGTGCGGCGGTGCTTGCTGCACGAGCTTGTCTGCGCTCAGGGGTTGGCTTGCTTACGGCCCATATTCCCCGTCTGGGATATGAAATCATTCAGATCTCGGTTCCCGAAGCCATGACTTCCATGGATGAATCAGAGGTGGTCTTTACTTCTCTGCCTGATATTTCTGTTTTCTCTGCCATAGGCATTGGCCCGGGTCTTGATAAGAAAACAGCTACCAAAGAGGCTTTGATGGAGCTGCTGTATGCAAAACCCGGGAAGATGGTCTTGGATGCGGACGCCTTAAATATTCTTGCCGAAAGTAAATCGGATATCGGGCTGTTGTCTGAAAATGCTATTCTGACCCCTCATCCCAAAGAGTTTGAGCGCCTGATCGGTACTTCTTCCAATTCCTATGAAAGGTTGCAGCTTCAGCTTCAGTTTTCGGCCCAATACAAAGCCATCGTGCTGTGTAAAGGTGCTCATAGCTCTATTACCTTTCCCGATGGCAGGGTGTTCTTTAACAGCTCGGGAAATGCAGGAATGGCTACCGGTGGGAGCGGGGATGTGCTTACTGGAATTATCCTTGGACTGCTGGCGCAGAATTATTCTGCTGAAGATGCGGCTCTCATAGCCGTATACCTGCATGGGCTGGCCGGAGACTTAGCTGCTGCCCGTTTAGGACAACAAGCTATGATTGCGAGTGATATAATCGATCAGATGGGAAAAGCTTTTATGCTGCTTGAATAATATTTTAGCTATTTTTGGGTTTTTAATAGTGATACGGAGATGTACTTCCGGGAGGTAATCAATCAAAGAAATTAATAATTAAAGGAAAATGAAGTTATCAATAGTAACATTAATTCTCACGCTCTTTACTGTTTCACTTGTGACGGCACAAAAGGATGATAAGAGAAAAGCAGCCTCGGGGTCAATTACTGCCCCGGTGGAAGGAGTCGTATATTCACTGCCTCAGACTGGCATACGTGTTCATGTAAAGGCTACGCGTGAACACTTTGTGCATGGCCCTTTTTCAGCTTACGCGCAAAAAATGCTGGGAATCGATAATGCACCATCAGCTGATGCTGATCGCTGGAATATGGAAGAAATAAGGTTGGAAGTATTTAGTGAGCCCGATCCGGAGCAAGTGCATAAAGCCCTTGGAAAGGCTGCTCAAATGGTGAGCCTGACCGAGTCAGGTATACTGGCAGGCATCAATTCGGATAATGAAGTGAACCAAACAAAGATACAGACCAGTTCATTTTTGTTGAAGAATCCGGATAAACAGACCAAATTCACGGATCTTTCCATTTGGAGCTACTATTCACCTGCTGATTCAACCAAACGGTTCAAGATGGTTTCCAAGAACCTGGAGCAGAAGGCTGCCGAGGCTGCAGAAACGATCTTTAATCTGCGTAATTCCCGTTTTGCCTTGCTTACCAATGCCGATGATGAGCCACTTCCGGATGGGAAATCGTTTGAAGTAATGACCCAGGAGCTTGGTAAAATGGAAGAGAATTATGTGGCTTTGTTTATTGGAAAATCGGATAAACAAACCTACGAATTCAGTTTCGATTACGTTCCCGGACAAAAAACGGTAAAAGGTGAAGTTTGTTTTAGGTTCAGTGAAGATCGTGGAGTATTGCCTAAGACAGATTTATCAGGCAGACCCATCATAATTGAAGTGGCCAAATCAGAAACTCTGGCCGCTAAACAAAGCGGTTTAAGTACTTCTGAGAACCCATTTGCCGGAAAAAGCGGCCTGTTTTACAGGATACCGGGCATGGCTGAAATACGGATTGTTGACGGAAGTGTTCAGCTAGCCACCTCGCGTGCTGCCATTGCCCAGTTTGGAAGTGTTGCTCCCATTCCGGAAGATGTCCTGGATGGAAATCATAAACTTGAATTCTTTCCAAACACAGGTGCGGTTAAGAGTATAATCGAGAAATAAGATACACCCAAATTAGCCTTACCCAAGGTTATAGATGGCTATTGGAAAATGGATGGTTATGAAAGTTCTTTGACTTTTGACATCGGTTTTCTGATAGCCATCTTTTTTGGTAAAAAAGTCAATATTTTTCATGGGCTAGTTGTAAAGATCTTAGATCAATCCTGCATTGGTGGCAAAGAGTCGAATTTTTCTGATCAATGTCTTCCACATACGTGCTGGAACGCATAACGCAGGTAGTATTGCGGCAGTGGATTAATCCAAAAGTATGGCCAAGTTCATGGATAACCTCTTTTTGGATTCGGTCTACAAAGACCTTCTTGTCAGACTTTAAGCCGTAAGATTCGTTGCTTAAGCGGAAAATGGAAGCAATGCCTGAGCGCCCGCCAAGGAAGGCCTGCCCGAAAATATAGGTCAGAATGGGAATGAACAGATCAACATTAAAAAGACCCAATGTTTTGTTTGAATCAAGCGCATAACTTGAATCAATTTCCTTAATGAGCCTGTTGCCATCATACTGTCTACGGGCAGGATCATAAAATTCACTTAAATCCAGATGGCCTTCCCTTATTCTTACCGGGAGCATAAATTCACGTTCCACATCCTCTATGATCATTTCAAGAAGTTCTTTCTCGAAATAACCAAAAGAAATAAGCGTGATGTTATCAAGGTTCATTCACAAAAAGTTTAGAAGAAATACTATTTAAAGACAGGCTATCGTGCAGGTTTTAAATCGTATTTCTTAATTTTATTGTACAAGGTTACTCTGTCTACTTTCAATGCTTTGGCCGATGCAGATATGTTCCAGTTATACTTGCTGAGGATTTGAAAGATATGATTCTTCTCCAGGTCATCAAGGCTTTCTACCGTAGTCTTTACGATGGTTTTGCCCAATGGAAGATCTCTCAACGTTATTCGTTTGCCATTGCCTACCACAATCGCCCTTTCAATCATATTTTCCAGTTCCCTGATGTTGCCCGGGAAGGGAAAATCTTCCAGACGTTTCAACGCTGCTGAATCAATGGTAATAAGCTGCCTGTTCATCGAGGTGCAATACTTTTTAATAAAGTAGTCTACCAGCAAGGGAATATCTTCCGTTCGTTCGCGCAGTGGCGGAACGCTGATGTTTACCACGTTAAGCCGGTAAAACAAATCTTCACGGAAAAGTCCTTTCTCCACCATGCTCTTCAAATCCCTGTTGGTGGCACATATGACTCTGAAATCGGAGGTGATTTCCTTGTTTCCACCTACCCGCACAAAGCTTTTGCTCTCGAGAACACGCAATAGTTCAACCTGCATTTTGGGTGAAATGGTAGCGATTTCATCCAGGAAGATGGTTCCGCTGTCTGCCATCTCAAAACGGCCTTTACGGTTGTAAACAGCCCCTGTAAAAGCACCTTTCTCGTGTCCGAACAATTCGCTTTCCAGCAGGCTTTCACTCAATGCCCCGCAATGGACGCTTACCATGGGGAAGAATTTACGCGGTGAATTGGCATGAATCGCTCTTGCAACCAATTCTTTACCTGTTCCACTTTCGCCTGTAAT
>JACMKG010000381.1 GCA_014380255.1 Prolixibacteraceae bacterium
CGGCCGGTGTTAAATGGGCCAGCATCGATTTCATTTTGGGATTCATGATATTCCAATTGATTGAATGGGTTGTTAAAGAAAGAACAGGGCTACGCCGCTTACGGTAATGACAGCCCCGATGATCTCTTTCCAGTTCACTTTCTCATGAAAAAGCAAGATGGCCGGTGGAATGATCAGTACCGGCACAATAGCCATGATGGTGGCTGCAATGCCTGCCTGGGTATTCTGAATGGCCAGCAACGAAAACGAGACTCCTAGAAAAGGACCGAATATGGAGCCAAGGGCTACACTTTTCATGGCCGGTTTGTGTTGCAAGGCTTTCCATACATTGCCAAAACGCTTTGAAAGAAGGATAATGATTGCAAATCCGATCATCCCGGTTATAACCCGGATGTGGGAAGCTGCAAAAGCATCATACTGGCCCATTCCTTTCTTGCTCATCACCAGTCCGACACCTTGCCCAACGGCCCCGCCAAAGGCAAGTAAAAGGCCTTTCAGATTGTAATTGGTAGTAATCTTTCTCCTTTTATCCGATTCCGGCTCTTTGGCCTCACGTTTAAGAATGACGATGGCGATGCCTGTAAGGGTAACAAACATTCCCACCCAGTTGCTTGCACTCAGTACTTCGCCCAGTATGATCCAGCCCACAAAGGCAGTAATGGGGGGCGCAAGGGCCATGATAAGCATCGAGATACGGGCCCCGATTACCACATAAGCCTGAAAAAGTAGCAGATCGCCCATGACAAATCCAATTACCCCCGAGAGCGCTAACCAGATCCAGCTTTCAGTATCCGCATCGGTGGGAAGAAACAATCCCCGGCGGTAATAATTCAGAATTCCATAAATAAAAAAGGCTACCACCAGACGAATCAGGTTGACTGAAAGAGATCCCACTTTTTTACCCGCCGATTCAAACGACATGCTCGTTACCGTCCAGAATACGGCCGTGAGCAAGGCCGCCATTTCACCAAAATAAGCCACCATGGAGTATCATTTTTTTTGAAGCCACGAAGTTAATCTTATTTGGCAAACCCACAGAATGGAATGAGTAAATATGAAAAAAGGCCAGCCCTTGCGAGCCAGCCTTTTTATAGGAGTACCTGAGTGCCTGAGTACCTTAGTGCCTGAGTAACTAAGGCACTCAGGTACTAAGGCACTTCTTCTACTGTTTGTCGAACAGGTATGTTTCAGTCATTTCACCAAACGAAGAAGTGGCAGAAACCATTACCTTCAGATTGTCAGCTTCCTTTTGGTAAGTTTCAATAATAATCATTTCATTGCCATCCTGCATAGGGATTTTGCTGGAAATAGTCAGAACCTTTTGATCATCAGACCATACAGCTGTTGATTTCTTCTGGGAGTCCTGCCATCCTGGATTGATGGATTCTTTTCCATCCAGGGTCAGCTTGTCTTTAATTGTATATGGCTGATCCTGCCAGGTAGCATGTTTTTCTATATCAAGCACATCCGCAGTCTGGGCCAGGATTAGTTGGTGAGGAGCCATGCTGTACTGATCATTTAAGGTGCTTTTTTCTTTGTTCAGGTTCCATGTGCCTGAGAAATCGGGGACTACTGCCATTGAGGAAACGCTGATAAGCGAGAACACGATCAGATAAAGGATTTTTTTCATTGGGTGTAGTTTTAGTGTGAATAAATAAATGAAAACTATTGTAACATTACTTTTAAATCTTTGGAAAGGTCACGCACATCCTCATCTTTAAGATCAGGGATGATTTCCCATACTTCGGAGGCCTTGATGGTGTCTCCCGGAGCTATCTTTTCATAAGCAAAATGCATCTCCAGTTCCTGCAGGTCGTTGGCCTTGTCGGAGGAGTTTTCCACATAGATCTCGATGCGGCCCTGCTCGGGATGAATACGCGACCGATCAATTCTATTGCTTCTGATAATCAGCCACTGTTTGGCTTTGTTGCCAATGATAACAGGCTCATCCACATACAGAAAGGATTTGGATTTATAAGGTTTTTGCCCTTCAAGCGGTTCCACTGATTTGTAGGAGAAATAGCCGTCGGTGTATTTTAATTCCGGAAGATGAAGATCCTGGGGATTCATATAGCGGGTTTCAATTAGGTCAGAGGAATCGGCAGGCACAAATACCCTGTCCCAGCCGTTCATGCGAGTGTTGAACCAAAGACCCCAGCTTACGGTGTCATCGCTGCAGTTTAGTGCACTGACCGAGATGAAGATCTTGTTGCCCTCTATCCTGAAGTTCTTGGTGAACTGTACATGTGTGTAAGGACTCTCCGGACTTTCAAGGGTAATTTCATCCTCTGTCTGCTTGATCACTTCGTAAGCTCCGCTAGTCAGATATGGGTCGGGAGGCCATGGAGCCCTTTCATCTTTCAGGTCAGGATAAGCATCCTGCTTGGTCCACCATTCACTTTGGGGGCTCAGCCATACGGTCATTCCATTGTAAGCCTTGAAAGGCTCCGAGGGGTTCATTGAGGGGCGCTGATTGGCCGGTTCGTTCCATTGGGTAGAGTCTGAATGAAGGATGTTATCCTGCCCGGCCAGTGATGCCGAAACCAGGGTTGCTCCTACAGCAGGCAGAAGCTTAATCTCAACAGTGCCGTTCGATAAGGTAATCACCGGTTCTATCTTCTTTTCTTTGGTCGTACAGCCACATAAAATTAATATAAGGATCATTATATAATTTCTCATATTGAGGCAGATTAAATAGAAGAATTTAAAGTTCACTAAAATTATGCAAAAAATTGATATTTACTACGAATAATTGAATATCACCTTTTTTGTGAGCTATTTTACCTTTTGTTTAAATCGTTGCTTCCGATTTTATAAACTGGATGGGGTAAGTTACTTTCTATATCTTTGTGACTTTAATAGGAACATGGAAAAAACCAAAAATCGGCTGGAAGTATGTTTATCCCCTGCAATTTACGATAAACATGCTGATAATGATAATCTGGTAGTGATTGTCGACATTCTGCGTGCCACATCCTCCATCTGTGCAGCCATCCATAACGGGGTTCAGTCAATTATACCGGTTGCCACTGTTGAAGAAGCACGTGTCCTGAAAGCCAAGGGTTACATGGTGGCTTCAGAGAGAGACGGTTATGTGCTCGATTTTGCTGATTTTGGTAATTCTCCTTTTAATTTTACTCCTGAAATAGTCAAAGGCAAAGAGATCGTGTATTCCACCACCAATGGCACGCGATGCATCCACATGGCCAGTCATTCAAAAGCGGTGGTGATTGCTTCATTTTTGAATATATCAGCAGTTGCCCAATGGTTGATTGAGCAAAATGCACCAGTCCTGATCTTCTGTGCTTCATGGAAAGATCGTTTTAGCCTGGAAGATACCGTATTTGCAGGTGCTTTAGCTGAAAAATTACTTCAGTCTGGTAACTTTGACAGTAACTGTGATGCAGTAACCGCATCCGTGGATTTGTGGACTATCGCTCAGGATGATTTGTTGAAATATATTGAAAAATCGGCCCAGAAGGGGCGGCTGGCATCCAAAGGACTGGATGATTGTATCGAATATTGCCTGACAGCTGATCAGACCTCTGTGGTGCCTCTTTTCAAGGATGAACGGCTCATGGATGTCTCAGATCACTGAAAGGGATTGTAAGGGAAATAAAATATCCGGTATTTGGGTCTGTTACAGGGTTATTGAAATTAAATGAACATTTGAATAAAAAAAACGAAAAAATAATCGTTTAAAGATTGTTGCCTCAATTTTTTATTCGAATTTTGAAGATATTATTTTGAATGTTTTATAACTTGTTGTATCAGAAACAAGTCTCATTTCTTTCTGATAACCGGTAAATGATTGTTTAATTTGAACCATTGTTTACAACAGGATGAGTGTAAATAGTTATTAACCAATAATATTGAATCCTATGAAGAAGCATAATTTTTATGCCGGGCCCTCAATCTTACCCGAATTCACCAAAGAAAAAGTAGCCGAGGCTATCACAGATTTTGCAGGAACAGGCCTTTCGGTAATGGAAGTGTCGCACCGTAGTAAAGAATTTGTTGCTGTAATGGATGAAGCAGTGGCCTTGGTAAAGGAATTGCTGAAAGTTCCTGAAGGATATTCGGTGCTTTTTTTACAGGGTGGTGCCAGCCTTCAGTTCTTGATGGCTCCTTACAACCTGATGAATAAAAAAGCCGCTTATACCAATACCGGTGCATGGTCGACAGCTGCCATCAAAGAGGCTAAGTTTTTCGGTGAAGTAGTGGAAGTAGCTTCTTCAAAGGATGCCAATTTCAACTATATTCCTAAAGGATATGAAGTTCCTGCTGATGTGGATTATTTCCATTTCACGTCCAACAATACCATCTTTGGAACTGAAGTGTTCACAGACTTTGATCTCAACGTTCCGGTGATATGCGATATGTCTTCCGACATTTTCAGCCGTGTAATCGATGTCTCCAAATATGCCCTTATCTATGCAGGTGCACAAAAGAACCTGGGGCCATCAGGTGCTACCCTGGTTATCATACGCAACGATGTATTGGGAAAGGTAGAACGTCCTATTCCAACTATGCTTGATTACAGGACTCACATCAAGGGTGAATCGATGTTCAACACTCCTGCCACTATTCCTGTCTTTGGATGTCTGCAGACTTTGCGCTGGCTTAAAGAGCAGGGCGGGGTAGAAGGCATTGAAAAAGTAAACATTGCCAAAGCCACTTTACTGTACAACGAACTGGACCGCAACAAGATGTTCAAATCAACGGTTCCAAATCCGGAAGACCGTTCACGCATGAATATTACGTTTGTAATGACTGAAGCTTACCAGGCATTCGAAAATGAATTTGATACATTTGCTGAATCCAAAGGGATGATCGGTCTGAAAGGCCATCGTTCGGTGGGTGGATTCCGAGCCTCTACCTACAATGCCCTGCCGCTTGAAAGTGTCCAGGCACTGGTGGATGTCATGCAGGAATTCGAAACGCTTAAAGGATAGCAAAAACCAACAGAGAAAAGCAGAAGGATAAATTCTGC
>JACMKG010000058.1 GCA_014380255.1 Prolixibacteraceae bacterium
AAGGAAAAACAAATATGTTTTAACGGATAGTATTTTCATTTCGGGTTGATTTTACAGGTTAACTTTTGATTTGAGGACCAGGTTCATCTCTATTTTGCTGTCCGAGAAGATACGGGCAACCTTACTTCCGGAAGCAGGCGAACTTACTTTTCCAGAAAATACCAGTCCATTGGCTTTTTTAAGGCTTTCCAGTTCCGTTTTATCGAGCGAGAAAGTATGAGATGCCTGAAACGGGGTGATCTCCCCTGATTCACTAACCTGTGCGGCCGATAGGACCTTAGAGACTTTGGAAGCACCGTATTGTTGTTTGGAAATGGTATCAACAAACAAAAGCTGCAATTCAATATCCAGGGGGATTCCGTTTTTGGCATTCAGCGTTAATTCAGCTGTTTCCACCTGATCGAAATCACTTCCTGAAATACGGGTAGTATCCTTAAATCCCAGGTTGCTGATTTGAAGTTCCAGCGGCAATTCCATCAATAAATCGATGCCCAGGATATCCTCGATATCCAGGAAATTGGGATTTGCTGCAGTCACCGCGTTGCCAAGGTTTAAATCAACCTTTCCGCGGTAGGTGATTCTGCCCGTAGGAGGCAGGGCGACCAAATCTACAATGTGGGAGTTTTGTTTATCAAATACAATGTTTTTAGTGACCGCTGCCGCATTAACATCTGCCGGTAGCGGGATGTCAAAAACAGGGGGATCCAATGAAACCGTTGTGCCGTTCTTATCCGAAGCTACAAAATCAAAGCTCACGGCGGCGGGTATACCCATGGAATTGCGCACAGCCAGGATGAGGGATGGATTGATCAGTGTAAAGCCGCCATTGATCTTATTGAGCATGTCCACATCGATATCAAATGACCCGGGGCTGATAATTATATTTCTTTTGCCAAAATCACCGGTAACGGATTTAAACTCAAGGTTGCTCAGTGACATATCCACCTTGATGGCATCTGTGGAAGAGTAATTGATGTAACCCGGGGTCTGGTTAACCGTCAGGGTATAGGTATAAGGAACTTTGTTAAAAGGGTTAGCCGCATCGGAAGCAAAGTTTACCACAGCCTCATCCAGGGAAATAACCGTTTGGGTTCCGTTCAGGGGAACGACAGCCGTGATGGGATTCCCGGTGGTTTTATTTTTGATTTCGGGAAGGGTAACATTCACCGATCCGGAAAGGGCCGAAGTGTTGACACATTTCAAGGAAAGGGTTCCTTTTTTCAATACCGCTCCAAAGGCTTTCATATCGGGTTGAGGGAAATCAAAATCAAAATCCCCTTTTGAACCATCGAGTGTTTGAGAGTTTGAGATTTTCAAGTTTCCTTTTGATATGACAAGACCGGTTAATTTGAATTTTACCTGGATATAATCCTGCAGGTTGATTGGAACCGGGGTTGCGGATCCGGGAGTTTCAAAGGTAAGCATCCTAAATTCCACCTGATTGGAAAGTTCCATTCCGGCCAGATCGGCCAAAATATTCTTTGTGGCTCCGGGAGCCAGGTTTAAAAACGTAAAGTCAGCGACAGTACGGTTATAGAGTTTGTCATAAAGAGTTCCCTTAATGGTCACGGGCACTTTTAAATAATTGGCCAGGTGAATTTCAAGCGTTCCCTTGGTTACGTTCACAGTGGTGAATTCAGAAAATTCATCCAGAACAAACTGGGAATTAAGGCCTGTGAGGGAGAGGGGTGGAAACAGAACGGTTTGTCCGTTCAGTAGTTTGAGTACATTCATGGTGCCTCCCAAATTATCTACCAGCATATTTAAACTTAAATCCCGTGAGATTCGCACATCGGCAGGTGAAATATCGCCCAGCTGCTGATCGCCCGAAGAGAAATTCTGGGTCACGGGAAAGTCCAGCAGGTTGTTTGCACTATAAGTGAACAGGTTGTTTTGCCTGTAAACAATCTTTACCAAACCATTGGGATCCTTTTCCAGGCCGGTTACATTATCTTTATTAGCTGCATTTACAAGGTCCCATACAGCGATGTTCCCTTTGGCAATGGGAACTACCACCTCGGGATTTAAGTTTACATTGTTGGATAATTTATTGAAATCCAATTCATCCAAATTGCAGCTGTTCAAAGTGAGCGAAAGTAAAAAAGTCCAACAGACAATGCGTAAATCTTTCATGTTTCAGGTCGTTAGGTAATATTCTTTGGTGCAAGTATGCAAAAACTTTGCTGATAATCAAATCAAATTGGAATTCAAATTAGAATTTCTTTCAGGGTATAAAACACCAAAGCCCGGGCTTGGAAAATTCCCGGGCTTTGCTTATTTGTTTGAGTTGGGCCTTAGCTTTTTTAACCGTTTAATGCCTCTGCGCCGTTGGTTACTTCGAGAATGGCATTGGTAATGGCTGCCTGGCGAGCCTTGTTAAAGGTGAGGGTTAATTCATTGATCAGATCCGTCGCATTGTCCGTAGCCTTGTGCATGGCCGTCATCCGGGCTCCATGTTCAGCGGCATGCGAATTCAGCAGTGCTTTGTAAAACTGTATTTTCAATGAACGGGGAATCAGTTTCTCCACAATATCCTTAAGCGACGGTTCATAGATATAATCGACATTGGGCGTTTGGCTGACCTGGGTTTTAAGAGGCACTACGGGCAGAAATTGTTCGCTTATTAGTTCCTGAGAGGCGGCATTTATGAAATTGTTGTACACCAGTTCGATGCGGTCATATTTCCCACTGGTATAACTATCCATCAGAAATTGAGCAATGACCGACACGTTTTCAAAGTTCAAATGATCGAAAAGCTCATTGTGCCTCATTTGGGGATTGTAACGGTAGGAGCGCAGAATCTTCTCAGCCTGCTTGCCGATGACCATGAAATCCAGTTTCCCGGCATTCAGCTGCCTTTTGTAGGTTGAGTTTGCCAATGAAATTGCTTTCTTGGTAATGCTGGAATTGAAACCTCCGCACAGACCCCGGTTGGAGCTGATTACCACAATAAGCACCTTCTCGGCACTACGCTGCATGGTGTAGGCTGAATCCCCCTCGTTTTCCAGAATGGAGCCTAAAGTAGCCAGCAAACCCGACAGCTTGTTGGCATAGGGCCGAATCTGGAAAATGGCATCCTGCGCCTTTTTAAGCTTGGCTGCAGAGACCATTTTCATCGCACTGGTAACCTGCCTGGTCGTTTTAACAGAAGTTATTCTGGTTCGTATTTCTTTTAAGTTGGCCATTTCAATTCAACGGATAAGTTTTCAGTGATACATATTGCCTTTACTGGGCATACCTGGAAGCTACCTCGGCAGCTACTTTTTCAATCACCTCGGTTTCGTTATCGGACAGAACTCCGGATCTTAATTTATCAAGTACCGCCCGGTGCTGCATTTCCATAATTTCAAGAAAACTGTGTTCAAATTCCTTTACTTTCTCTACCGGGACATCGCGCAACAGCTCTTTAACACCGCAATATATAATGGCCACCTGATGCTCAATTTTAAAAGGGGCATACTGGGCTTGCTTTAGTATTTCAACGTTTTTGCGTCCTTTATCCAGTACACGCATGGTAGCCATATCCAGGTCAGAACCAAACTTGGAGAAGGCTTCCAGCTCACGGAACTGTGCCTGGTCCAGCTTCAAGGTACCGGCAATTTTCTTCATCGACTTAATCTGTGCATTTCCACCTACACGTGAAACGGAAATACCCACGTTAATAGCCGGGCGGATTCCTGCGTTGAATAGATTGGATTCAAGGAAGATCTGACCGTCGGTAATGGAAATTACGTTGGTAGGAATGTAGGCTGATACGTCACCTGCCTGGGTTTCAATAATGGGCAAGGCGGTAAGTGATCCTCCCCCTTTGACCCTTCCTTTCAATGAATCGGGTAAATCATTCATCTTGGCAGCCATTTCATCGGAGCTGATGATTCGGGCAGCACGTTCAAGCAAACGCGAGTGCAGGTAAAATACATCACCCGGATAAGCCTCACGGCCTGGTGGGCGGCGCAAAAGCAATGACACTTCACGGTAGGATACAGCCTGCTTGGATAAGTCATCAAAGATGATCAGGGCATCACGGCCCGTATCCCTGAAATATTCGCCAATGGCAGCCCCTGCATAGGGAGCATAAAACTGAAGGGCAGCCGGGTCGGATGCAGTAGCCATCACAATGGTGGTATATTCCATCGCACCGTGCTTTTCCAGGGTATGTACCAGGTTGGCAATGGTGGATCCTTTCTGGCCAATGGCCACGTAAATACAATAAACAGGTTTTCCTTTTTCGAAATTCTCACGCTGGTTGATAATCGTATCGATTGCAACAGCCGTCTTGCCGGTTTGACGGTCCCCGATAATCAACTCACGCTGACCCCGTCCGATAGGGATCATGGCATCGATGGATTTTAAGCCCGTCTGCAAAGGCTGGGACACGGGTTGGCGAAAGATTACACCGGGAGCTTTACGTTCCAAAGGCATCAGGAGTTTTTCGCCCAGGATGGATCCTTTGCCATCGATAGGTTCTCCCAGGGTATTAACTACGCGGCCCAAAAGACCTTCTCCCACTTCAATGGAAGCAGTTTTACGTAAGCGTTTAACCGTATCGCCTTCTTTCACTTCCTTGGTCAAGCCCAGGATTACAGCCCCTACGTTGTCCTCTTCAAGGTTTAGCACAATTCCCTTGACACCCGAATCAAATTCAATCATTTCATTCGATCCTACATTCGACAGACCGTAAATACGGGCAATGCCGTCTCCCACCTGAAGTACAGTTCCTACCTCTTCAAGTTCGACTTCGCTTTTAAAGCCTTCCAGTTGTTGCCTGAGTATTACTGAAACTTCAGCAGGTTTTATATTTGCCATATTCTAATTGATTTTATCAGTCGTTATTCTATTTCAATTCTGTCTCCAGTAACTTTTCCTTGATTTTCTTCAGCTGGGTTGCCACGCTGGCATCGTATTGTTGATCATCCACCCTGAGGACAAAGCCTCCGATTAGTTCTGGATTAATGGTCTGGGTAAGTTCTATCTTTCCTCCCGATGCTTTTTCCAATGCTGTTTTTATCTGTTCAATGATGGTCTGATCCAATTCCTTGGCCGTGGTAAGTACTGCCGAACTTATTCCTTCCTCCTTGCGATATAGGTGGTCAAGATATCGGAAAATACCGGGGATGAATTTCTCGCGTCGGTTTTCAGTAATAAGGACCAGAAAGTTTAAGGTATAGGGATGAACCTTTCCTTCAAAAATGCTTTTTATGGCTTTGATCTTTCCTGAAGTTGAAACAATGGGGCTTTCTATCAGGACCAGAAAGTCACTGATTGAATGGCAGACATACGTAACCAGTCGGGCATCGTCCTGAAGCTCTGTAGTCAAACCTTTTTCTTTAGCCAGGGCAAAAAAAGCATTGGCATATCGGACGTTGATTTTACTTTGATCCATAGATTTATTTCAGTTTCAGATCTTTTAGCAGGTCTTCCACCAGAATTTCCTGGTCTTTGGAATTATCAAGCTGTTTTCGAATTACTTTCTCTGCAATCATGACCGACAATTCAGCCACCTGCTTTTTGATATCATTG
This sequence comes from Prolixibacteraceae bacterium, assembly GCA_014380255.1. Next base: position 5,521 of record JACMKG010000058.1, read on the forward strand.
ATAGCGGCAGTTTTCTCGGCCTGTATCTGCAAGCGGGCATTTTCTATCCCTTTTTGAGTTTCGGCATTGGCTTGTAGCTTTGCTTCAGCAACGATTTTATCTTTAATCTCGCGGGCCTCCTTTAAGATCACCTCTTTTTCTTTTCTGGCCTCAGCAAGTATCAGGTCATTGCTTTCCTTCAGGCTTGCAATTTCCTTCCTGGCTTTATCGGCAGAATGCAGGGCCTCTGAGATGGACAGCTCGCGTTCTTTCAAGGCATTTAAAATGGGGGTCCATGCAAACTTCTTCAGAATGAAAAGAACGATCCCGAAAATAATAAGCATCCAAAATATTGTACCGTAATCCGGAGTAACAAATCCCATAACTTTTCTGATTGTAGGTTAAATAAAGCCTTGGCTCCCGGCAATCCCGGGAGCAGGCTTAAGCACAAAAATCTCTTAAATAAACAATACCAGTGCGCAGATAATCACTGCAAAGAATGCAACCCCTTCGATCAAAGCAGCCGAAACGAT
>JACMKG010000382.1 GCA_014380255.1 Prolixibacteraceae bacterium
TGATGCATATCTCTGTTTTCAGAATCTCAAAGAACGATTGTTAAATGTCTTACAAAATGTAGGCATAAAATACGACATTATATTTTGACAATTACTTATAACAATAGCTGCTCCCACTATGGCAATGTCATTAAGTTAGCGAAATTTTTGGTGTTCTCTTTGGTGTCTTGGTGACTTGTTGGCAAGAAAAAATAGCCACCAAGTCACCAAAGAGAACACCAAATCCCACCAAGAGAAAAAAAACAGAAATATTCCTTAACTTAATGACATTGCCCACTAGGGATCTAAAAGCATATACTTAAATGAAGCTGGAGAATAGCCTTTCAATGAACAGATGCATTGAAAACCTTCAAGTAGAATCAACAGATGCCAGATCATCACGGAAAGATGGTTGCACACAGAAAAGTAAACCGGCTGACAATACCAGTATTTCAACCTAGTTGTGAAACAAAGATGCCTGGCAATAAGCCATGTAATGTAGCGACCCGGGAAGATTGATTTATTGAGTCTTAAAGCTGTTTATCGGGTTACCTCAACATCATCGATATAAACGGGGTATTCATTTTTTACAGGGCTGAACACTTCTATTAACACAGAATCTTCTTCCACTTCGGCCCAATGTACCAGACCATTCTGGATGCACCAGGAACTACCGGGCACCAGCTCACGCATTTTCCCATTGATATACAACCTGATTTTTCCCTTCAACAGATAACCCGATTTAACATCGGGATGTGAGTGCTCAGGGAGCTTTGTCCCTTTTTTTAAAACGAATTCTGACATCAGCATTGAATCATCCTTTTTCAGGGTTTTGATCTTTACGCCTTCCACAATCTCTTCGTACCCGTTTGTTGAATAAATACTGTCCATTAGGGATGATATGTGATAGATATTAATTTAAAAATGATGATCCTAAAACTATTTGAGCGCATGGTGTGCCAACACCTTCTGCAAATCGTATACATTGACTGATCGGTCGAATTTCTTAACGATACTAGGATTCGGTTCGCTTGAAATCCATATCTTCAGCTCCGCTTCCAGGTCAAATGTTCCAGCTGTTTCAATACTAAAACGTGAAATGCTCTTATAGGCTATCGACAGATATTCAATCTTACTTCCAGTAATACCTTGTTTGTCGACCAAAATCAGGCGTTTGGAAGTAAAAATGAATGTATCACGGATCAATTTAAATCCCAGTTCCATTACTTCGCCTTCAGTAAGTATTTTGCCATAATCCCGGGTCAGCTCTTCCTGGCTAACCACTCCGGCGTTACCCATTAATGATGCAAAAAGTCCCATAATCGTACGTTTTTAATTAATAATTATTCAATGACCTCCAAAGCCTGTAATTATTAAATTTAGTGGCTCAAATTTATTGAAAACATTTACCATTAAATGCATTTCTCTGTTAAATGTTAAGTTAAATCCTTAAAATTAATAAATCTACTTTTCCATTTTAATCACAACAACAGCATTCAACACCAACACTCTAAATTACAAGGAATTAAAAATTAGAGATAAGATAAAAATCAAATCATACCAGGCCTATAAAAAAGAGAAAATGTGTTTAATTATTCAACACTCAACCCCAATGAATGAATTATATAAAGGGAAAGGCTATCAATATGATCAAAATTATCGATTGGAATTATAGAATTACCCTTCTAAGCCTTCCTATATGTAAAGCTCATGGAACTAAAAAACATTTGCTTTAACCCGATTTTTGAATAGGAGTTAACAGCGAATGATGAAGATATAGCATCTAAATCTAACTGAAGTAATCTTAAGGCATGAGAATGGTCTGCCGCACCTGGCAACGCTTGAAGAAACTCATAACAAAAGCGTCCTGGCTTTTAGAGTCAGGACGCTTTTGTTATTTTGTAAAAGTGTGGAAATTAATCATCGGTTGTTGTAATTGAAACGCCTTACTTTTGCTCTTATGCGGACTCAGGGCATTAACAAGGAACTCAATTTCAATTTTGGTGTTATTAAATAAGTCCTGCACAGTGATCAGGCAATCATCGTAGTTGCTTAATCCCACCAATCCTTTATTGGCTATTGCCGAATCGATTGAATTTTGCAACTCCTTGTTCTTGAATAGATCAATGGCCTGTTGCAGAGTGTTAACGGGCATGAATTTCTTCGATTGAGCATCAGCATTCAGGATTACAAGAATGGCATTTATTTTATCCGGCAGCTCTGATTCCACGATACGATTACCCCTTTCGATGATTGTGGTCGGTAAAGTTTCATTATAGCGGGATAACAACTTCTCGTGCAATTCCTTTCCTTTTTCCAGCAAACGCAGAATCTCTTTTCGCATAGTCTATTATTAATAGTATGGTTTGGAATATCGTCTTTCCGATTGTAATGCCTAAATTCTTTTACGTAAATGATAAAAGGTTGCCCCGAAGTTATATTTAAAGTTAATATTTACAAACATAAATAGCCATTTTTATTGACTTTTGATCAACATTTCTGCAATCGGTTGTTTTGGAAACAATGTACCATCCCAAAAGTTATCATCCCACCCTGGCAAATCCTGCCCTCCTGGAAGAGTCTGTTTGGTAAGCCAACTCTCACTTCCAATAGGATTAATCAATGATTTATTTGGTGATCATTCATCTAAAATGACTTATTGAAAAGAAAAAAGCCTTCAGGAATTTATCCTGAAGGCTTAACCACTTAGAGAGAGGAAAGATCTCTCAAAATTTCAAACCTACCAGTAAGGTTGCATAACTTGTTTCAAATTCTTTTGCATAATGCTTCATGTCAACCAGGTAATTATAGGTCAGATGCTCATATCCTTCCTGAATAATCAAGCTTTTGATCGTACTATACCTGGCATTTGCAAATATGGATAAATTAGGTGCCAGCTTGAGTGTAAGGCCGACTTCGCCAAACCAGCCCCCTTTCTGAATGGGATGAAGCACCAGATCTGTATTCTGATCAATTGTAACCTTTGAATCGTATACAAAGCTTATATTCTTACCAATGCCTAACGATGGAACAAAGAAACCTCTTAACAAATTATACTTTAACATGACAGGCACCCCAATTGTGTAGGACTCGATGGAAAAACTGGTATCGTTTAAACCTCCAAAAATATCTTCCTTGTAATCCATTTTGCTGCCCATTACTTCAAGCTGGAAAGAAAGCTTATCGTTGAGAAGCGGAAGCGGGAAATTAATGAAAAAACCTGCCGAATACGTATCAAAGGTTTTCGATGTGAGTGAGTTAGGCTCCTCCGAAGAGAATATTGCTTTAGGCGATGGTAAAAATTCAATTTCAGTCATATGCTGCCCCCCATAAATTCCTACTCTTGGGTTGTACATTTTCAGATTGCGTTCATAGGTAATAGGCTCTTCCCCAATGTATTTTTCATCAATATAATCCTTTGTAAGATCCGAAAAAGATCTGGCATCATATTCCAGTTCATAAACCCGTTTCCTCGTATTTTCCGAATCACCGAACAGGGATAATAAGGTACCTTTGTAAACTTTGCCATTGGAGAAATAATTAGGACTGTAATAGACCGAATCATTTTCTTCAGGTGTATCATCAGTCATTAACTCTTCGTACTGCAGAGCCACCATGTCGCTGTCCTTTTTCTGAATGTAAAACCCCTTGTTTGAACTTCTTCTGTTTTGATAAAGATTGACCGGCCCTTCAATCAAAACCTCCAGAAAAACATTCTTGGTTTTGAACCTGTTGCTAACCTCTTTCGAAACGTAGTATTTGTCATTAAACATCCGGTAACCTTTTAATTCTCCCGGACGGTATTCTTTCACCCGAAGCTTTTTCTGTGGCCTGAAGGTACAGAGCCTTGAGTTTTTAAGACCACCGGCATCATTTATTTTACCGTATATAGTATCGTTGTCAAGGGTAATGATATACCCTTTTTTGAAATTATCCTGCCCCATTACTCCCACTGAGACTAGAAGGGCCAATACCAGGATGAATGATTTAAAAGTATATCTCATAGTCATTAATTTTAATGATTAATATTTTAAACTGGATCCAAATAGTCCCTTTGTTCGAAATAAGGTGAATCTATGAGAACATATTCAGACCCTTATGTCCTTTAAACGAATTACTTATAGCAAAGGTTTTATTAATTAACATCTCTTATAAAAAAGGATGGATTTCTGCTTTTACCTTGTAAAAGGAAAAATAACTACTCTTATAATACCAATAATTTCCGGCGATACTGCTTTCATGAGAGTTTTAACCCAAAACCAATTATTTGCTATCTATACACAAGCCTTCTGAAGGAAAAGGCTTCACTACAACGGCACAACTAACTGTATATCAATCTATTGATACCAATTAATTCTGTATTGAATGTGTTTTCCTATCAACTTTTTCTTGGTCTATGAACTCCGTAAACCAGTATCCCACTTAAGCCTTACCTCAAGCAAAGGCGGTGTGCCCCCGTTGATTGCTTCATACTTCTGTCTTACCTCTGTCTTATCTCATTCTTCTTTAATTCGAATATAATTCGAATATAATAAAAATATAATTCGAACAGATACGTATTATATACGTATTATATTCGAGTTATATACGTATTATATTCGAATTAAAGAAGAATATGGTAAGACAGAGGTAAGACAAGAATAAGACCACAACCAAGCGCCATACGGGTAGAACTTCGTTTTGGGAATGGATGAATTGTTTATCCGTTTTAGTGGAATGGATGGATGAATTGTGCATCCGACAGGAAGGAAAGCACTTTTTCCTAATGTCTAATATCTTTTATCTAAAGTCTTGGTTTCCCAGGTGCCATTGTGATTAATGGTAACTTCAGGGATCTCTTTCTTCGAATCAACGTCGTAAAATGGAGTTCAGTTAATTAGCTTCCTTCAGAAACGCTTTTATATTTTCAAGTACTTTTTCAGAGAGCCTTGCTTTGGCTTCAAGGGTAAATCCGGATGATTTTTCAGAGATAATCACATTGGGAAGCTTCGAAAGCTCTTCAAGGTGCTCCCCCACCCCTACCCTGTCAAAAATGGCATAGGAAGTTTTATCTGCGGAAATCCAATTTGTAAATGCTTGCTTATCGAACGTCAGGCCAATGGCTGTGTTTATCAATACAGAATTGGGTTTTTTATGGCTGAACTCTTTTTCATGCAGCACTATGGAGTTTTTTGGCAGGTGAAGGCTGATCACATCACTGGTTGCCATGAGTTGATCCA
>JACMKG010000383.1 GCA_014380255.1 Prolixibacteraceae bacterium
TTAAAAGACAGAAAATGAAAACAAAACTAGTAATTCCCGTATTATTTTTAGTGGCCATAATTGGCTTTGCATCCTGTGAGGATGAAGTTGTCACACCAAAGAATACTGTCACTTTCACAGCGACATTAAATGGTGCAAATGAAGTACCAGCCAATAATTCTAAGGCAACTGGTACTGCAACATTTAAATACGATACAATTACCCATAAACTTAGTGGCACTGTTACCTTCAGTGGTATGACCGCAACGGCCTCACATATTCACAAGGGAGATACCACGGTAGCCGGCCCCGTTGTGATACCACTGGACGTCACCGTACCCGTTACTTCACCCATCACTTTAGAACCGACCACGTTGGATTCTACCCAAAGAGCAGATCTGATGAACGGCTTGTACTATGTAAATCTTCATAGTGAAGCTTTTCCTGGAGGTGAAATCAGGGGACAATTAACTGAAAAGGCTTCATGGGGAAATAACGGTGGCTATTAAATCAAATCAAGCGGTTGCGTAATATTCTTTAGACATTTTAGAATCAACAGCGCTTGGATAAATTCTGTTAAGCTGAATAATATGCACTCCATTAAGTAAATTTATTGGATAAAATGCTCTTAAGGGAGCATTTTTTTTGTGTTGAACCATAGCCAACAGTTGAAATTCTAACTAAATTCATTGTAAAACTATAGACTGAGGATTCCATCAGAAAATAAAATTTCAAATCCTCTCTTATTGTTTTTTATCATGTTTTCTATTGTTCGTAAAGTCTAATTTTGATGCATTCGAAAACAATAAAAATACTACGACAATGATTATCGGAGTTCCAAAAGAGATTAAAAATAATGAGAACCGTGTTGCTTTGACACCTGCAGGAGTTGCTGAAATGGTGAAAAACGGCCATACGGTCTATGTACAGGCATCAGCCGGTGTGGGAAGCGGATTTAGCGATGAGGATTACCTGCACGCGGGGGCTACCGTACTTCCCACCATTGCGGATGTATATGCCATTGCTGAAATGATTATCAAGGTAAAAGAGCCAATTGAGATGGAATACAGCCTGATTAAAAAAGGCCAGATTCTATTTACCTATTTCCATTTTGCCTCTTATGAGCCACTAACCAATGCCATGATTGACAACGGATCAATCTGTATTGCTTACGAGACTGTTGAACTGCCTGACCGTTCCCTGCCTTTGCTGATTCCCATGTCGGAAGTGGCAGGCCGCATGTCGGTTCAGGAAGGAGCAAAATACCTTGAAAAAACCTTTGGCGGATACGGCGTATTGCTGGGTGGAGTGCCCGGAGTACCTCCTGCCAAGGTGCTGATTATTGGAGGTGGAATTGTTGGAACAGAAGCCGCTAAGATGGCCGGTGGCCTTGGCGCGGATGTGACCATTACCGACGTCAGCCTCAGACGCCTTCGTTACCTGGATGATATTATGCCGGCCAACGTGAAGACCATGATGAGCAACGAGTACAACATCCGTGAGATGGTTCGCAACCACGATGTGATTATCGGGGCGGTCCTGATTCCAGGAGCTTTGGCCCCTAAACTGGTTACCCGCGATATGCTTTCAACCATGAAACCCGGAACTGTATTGGTAGACGTGGCCGTTGACCAGGGAGGTTGCTTTGAAACCACCGTACCTACGACCCACGATCACCCCACTTTTGTAATCGATCAGGTAATCCATTATTGTGTGGCTAATATGCCGGGCGCTGTGCCACGCACATCCACCCTTGCCCTTACCAATGCAACTCTTCCCTATGCTTTGCAGATCGCCAATTTGGGTTGGAAGAAAGCCTGCACGGTAAATGAATCGCTGAAAAAAGGATTGAATGTGGTAAGCGGGAAAGTGGTGTACCAGGGAGTAGCCGAAGCGTTTGATCTTCCCTACCACGAAGTGGAAACGGTACTGTAATTTCTAAAATTAATTTCAGGCCAGATCTATGGACTGAAAATGTATAAATGATAACTATCAACTGAAAAAGCCCCGGACATTTTAAGTAAAGTCCGGGGCTTTTGAATTTATCAAGGATTGAATCTTTTAAATTCATGGACCTCAAATGAACACAAATAACCTGAATAGGCACAAATAACTAAAGATGTAAAACAGTCTTTGATTTGTGTTTATGGAGGATTATTAGCGTTCATTTGTGTTCCATGTATTCTATTTTTCTGTCAATCAGCGGTTTTATTGAGTTATCACCTCTGCCTTAGGTTTGAAGATCACATCCACCACATCGGCTTTGGAAACGAACGTTTTCACAAACTGCTGAACCTGGTTGGCCGTAACTTTGGCCAGGATATCTTCAAAGTTCTTCGGATCGGCCGGATTGATCGAATGCAGGTAATAGTTTGTCAGGGCCGTCATCCAGTAGCTGTTGTGCAGTTTGGACTGCTCCCTGTTTTTCAGAAGGTTCTTGATCACCTTATCCATATCCTCTGCCGTAGGGCCGTCGGTAGCAATCTTTTCGATTTCGCGGTAGATGATTGACTTCAGGTGTTTGGCCTTGGCCGGGTCGGTATCAAACAACAGGTTCAGGCTTTTTTCAGCTTCCGGGAATATTTCCGCATTTGCTGTTACCCGTACCCCATAGGTCCCACCTTCTTTCTCACGGATTTCTTCCAGGTAGCGAAGGTTCAAAACATCGCGGAAGATGTAAAGTAACATGTTCTGTTCGGGCGTATAATCCATCTTGGCATCGAAGTTAACCGTTACCGTTGATTTTTCCACCTCGACAGGAATCACGATTTCACGTTCTGTTTTACCTTTCGGTCCATCAATATCATGATCCACCCATTTTTCCTGGCGTGGCAGGTTGGTCAGTGAGCCAATGTATTTTTCAGCCATTGTGAGGGCCGTATTCTCATCAATATTTCCAACGATGAAATAGGTAAAATCACCGGCATCCACGAAGCGGTCCCGGTAGATGGTTTCGATTTCCTGAAGAGAGATTTCTTCCAGCACTTCAGGAACCATCAGCTTAACGCGTGGATGTTTATTGGTCAGGATCAGTTGCAGTGAATCGCTTACAATCTTCTGAGGGTTGTTGGCCATGTTGGCCAGATAGGCTTTGTAGCGTCCGAGCAGGGCATCGTAGGCTTCCTTATCAAAGCGGGGGCTTTCAAACTGCAGGTAAAGCAACTGCATCATGGTTTCAAAATCCTTAGGCGTACTCGAGCCGTTAAAAGATTCCCTTAGTTCGCCCAATGAAACGCCCAGGCTCACTTTCTTTCCTGTAAGTGCTTTTTTAAGATCCGTGGCATTGTACGGGCCTACACCAAATGCGCCCATAAACTGGTTGAGCATCATAGCCGAGGCCATCTTTGGGGTCTCTTCCTTCGAGCTTCCTCCATCGCTAAAGGCAACCAGCGACACCTGGTCTTTCTCATAGTCGGCTTGGCGGAAAACCACCTTGGTATCATTGCCCAAGGTCCACTCTACGGCATTGAACTCAGGAAGTTTCTTGGTGCTTTTCACTTTCGAGCCTTTGAGTTCTTTGCTGATCAGGTCGGAAGAAACGGCTGCATCTTTATACGGTTCCACTTTGCTGTTATCGATACTATCCATGATGGCCAGCCCTCTTTCCCTGGAAAGATGTTTGGCTTCGGGCTTGGAGGGACCCATTACAATAAGCACGCGGTTTTCTTTGGTCATCCATTTCCTGGTCTTTTCAGAAACCTCTTCCACCGAAATGGTAGGCAACACTTTCTGGATGAAGTCCCAGTCAAAATCCATTGAAGTAAGTGGTTCTCCCTGAACATAATAGTTCTTGAAATCCCTGGCATACTGATCGTTGTTGATCTTATCACGCTGCTTGTAACGGCTTTCATAAGAAGTGAGCAGGTTGGTCTTTGCACGGTCCATTTCTCCGGGGGTAAAACCATGCTGGTAGATCCGGGCGGCCTCGGTATAGATAGCCTTGAAAGCTGTTTCATCCTGGTCAGGTTTGGCAGTAGCTGAGATGCTGAAGCTTTCATATCCGTCAACCAGGCCTCCGTAACCAATGTTCCCGTTCACAAAAGGAGGAACTCCCTTTTGAAGCAGTTCATTGATACGGTCTCTGGTCATCATGCCAAAAAGCGACTGGATGGTCTGTTCCCTAAGGTAATTCAGGTTTTTCTCCTCACGCTCCGGAGCTTTGTGTTTGATATACAGGTCCACTTCGTAGCTGTCAGCCTCCTTGTCGGTGGCCAGCACATAGAGCGTTTCCTTGTGCTCGGGAACTTCATAGAATTCACGTTTGATAGGATTTTCTATAGGTTGAATTTTTGGAAACAACGCTTTAACCTTTTGCTCCACGGCATCCACATCAATATCCCCTACAATTGCAATGGCCTGCAGGTCGGTTCTATACCACTGCTCGTAAAAGCTGCGCAGGGTTTCATATTTAAAGCTTTTGATCACATCCAGGTCACCGATCACATCACGGTTCATGTATTTGGAGCCATGCAGCAATACGGGCAGAAACTGGCGCTGAAGCCTGAAGCCGGCATTACGGCGCGTTCTCCATTCTTCGCTGATCACCCCGCGCTCGGCATCAATCTCGGCATCGGTGAGTAAAAGGAAATCGGCCCAGTCGTTCAGTACCAGCAAACAGGTGTCAACCAGCCCTTCGTGTTTTACCGGGATATCGCTCAGGTTGTAAACCGTTTCTCCAAAAGAGGTATAGGCGTTGATGTTACGGCCAAACTGAACCCCGTGTTTTTCAAGGGTATTGATAATTCCTTTATCGGGGAAATGTTTGGTTCCGTTGAAAGCCATGTGTTCCAGAAAGTGGGCAAGCCCGTTCTGGTCATCGTTTTCGAGCAGGGCGCCCACGTGCTGGATGATGTAAAAGCTAGCACGCTCTTTGGGTTCTTCGTTGTGACGGATATAATACACCATGCCGTTTTCAAGCCTCCCAACCCGGGCTGCTGAATCAACGGGTACGGGCCTGTTAAAATCCACCTGGCTGAAACCTGTTCCTGCGAACTGCACCAAGGCAATGAGCAGGATTAATCTGAATCTGATCATACGTTTTCGTTATTTTATTAGAGACTGTTTAAATTTAGAATATATTATTATAAAACATTTATTATCTGTTGTTTAATCAATCGTAAAATATTCTTTGCGGGACATTATTCATTGCATCTTTTATTTGCTTTACGAATTGCTTATTAGATTCAAAAAATAAATTTAAACAGTCTCTAAAAATACAAAAACAAGACTCTTTCAAGACTATTGCTTTATTTATTGAAGGCAACCTGCAATTCAGAGGCAGCCATGGCTTGTGCCTGTTTTGCTTCAGGAACAACGGCAGCCATGCCAAAAAACTCGTGGGTTGTTCCATCATATAATTTATAATTAACCTCTACGCCTGCTTTTTCAAGGTTATCGGCAAGCATTTTACCTTCACTGCGCAAAGGGTCATACTGAGCCCCGATAATGGTCGTAGGTGGTAATCCTTTCAGATCGGCAGTTACCAATGAAATTAATGGGTTCTTACCTTCAGAGGGATCATTTAAATATTTGTCAAAGAACCATTTCATTAAGCCCGTATTCAACGGCTTGATACTATCGCTTTCCATGTATGAAGGGGTGGTGAAATCATACCCGGCGATTGGATATACTAATACCTGATATACTGGCAATTGTATGCCCTTATCTCTTGCCATCATACTTACAGCACAGGCAAGATTACCACCAGCGCTTTCTCCCACCACCGCGATCTTTTTAGGGTCGCCCTTGATAGAAGCCGCGTTTTCAACTGTCCATGCATACGCGGCATAACTGTCATTGTGGGCTGTGGGGAATTTATATTCAGGAGCTTGCCGGTACGCTACTGATACTACTACTGCTTCTACCTGGTTTGCCAATCCTTGTGCGGATGCATTATAGGTATCCAGATTGGCTATTACCCATCCCCCGCCATGATAATAAACGATTACAGGATAAGCAGCCTTGCCGGTTTTTGGAGTGTAAACGCGCAGGTGTATTTTGCCTCCTTCTACCGGAATGTCCATGCCTGTAGTGTCTACGTTGTTGAGCGGCACTGGTAGATTATGTTCCTTTATAACATCCATCGCGGCATCAGCCGGAGTATGTTGCTTTCGGGCTTCCTGAGCCGATAAGGTAACCAAAGGCGGATCATTATAACTCGTTAACTTCTCAATAACTACTGCCATTGGGTTGGTCAAGTCTTTGCCCCATGAAGGTTTGGGCTTTGTTGGTTTTAAATCTTTTGGCTTTTCTGTCACTTCATTGACACAAGAAGCAAACAATAACAAAGCCAATATGGATATAACTGTGAAGCTGTTTTTAAAAATATTTTTTAATTCCATATTAATAATTATTAAAGGTTAAAAAATTGATACTTTCATCAGCTAAACACCTGAAACAAAGCTTTGTTTAGAATTTGCCGTATATAGGCAGTACAATTTTTAGACCAGTGCAGCCCTCGGTTGTTTTCTTTATGTACCTATGAATGAGTAATCTAAAAAATACGAGACTGTTTAAATTATATTTTTTGATTCTATTTTCATTAATCTTGACATTGCAAACTGAATCCACACCATGCTTGTCCCGGTTAGATACCCGAAGCCTTTACTTTAATTTTAGTCGGTTACCAATGATTAATATATTTTAATTTTACACAGACTCTTAAACTTAAAGATCCCATTAAAACCTGAAACAACAAGCGTTAAAAAAACGACTTGTCATAATAGGTTATAGGTAATCATCCCCTCTCCAGAATTACAACTTTACAAATAATTATTCTTAATTGATGATATTTTATAAGAAGTAGAAGCCATAGAAGAGTAAAAGTAGTAAGGAGAGCTTGGAAATTTTAGTTTTAGATCAGTGTTTCCTTGCTTTATTTATATCTTTACAAATGATAAGCATCTCTCATCAGGCAAAAGATCGATAAAGTGATAAAGATGCTTTCCTACAGCACGGATCAAAATACGACTTCCCAAAACACATGAATTCTTCCAAATTTCGATCTCTAACGGTTACCCATTTTACCCCTGCTTCTGATACCTTTCTGATACTCTTCTGATACCTTTCTGTAATGTAGGGTTACAGAAAGGTATCAGAAGAGTATCTAAAAAGTATCTAATGCATGCAATAGATTACTATTGGATAATGGTTGCAACCCATCCAGATCAAGATAAATGAAAGGAATGTATTTGGGATTTATGGCATAGGCTTAAAAATGGCATCCACATAAGCTAAAAGCCCTGCAATCGGTATGATTGCAGGGCTTTTAGCTTATTGAATAAACGAAAATTTATACAGGCTATTTTATTTGAACAGATCAGAATGGGTTCCCGTGGCTATAAGTGTAATTGACTTTTTAATATCATCTTGCAGCCAGATTAACAACCAATCAGCCTTTATATGGCACTCCCAATGATTGGATAAATTTCCACTAAGTATATGAGCTTTATTCTTTTTTGGTACGGTTCCGTAAGTTGCCAACTCTATCAATAACGTATCGAGTAATTCTATTTTTAACCCACGCTTTTCGCAAAGTTTATAATCTTATTTAAATTGGTTAGTAACAATAAACTCATACATCGAATGTTATGATTTAAGTTTCTCCAACAATTCGGTTACATTTTTTGCATGGGTTACTTTACCGGTTTTTGCTTCATTCATCGCTTTAAGCAATGCAGCAGTGGGCTTCTTTTCTTCCACGATGGTCACGTATCGTTGAGTTTTTAAATACTCAATCATCTTTTTTGCATCCGCCGACCGATCGTTTATAATGATTGTCGTCATAGGTATTTGTATTTTGCATCAAAGTTAAAAAAAACTCTGCAATAATTACTGTTTAAATTACCAGCTGCAGTACAGAGTAATATGAGTTAAAAAAACTTTATTTCTCTAATAATTATAAGTATAGGTCGTACTAATCATTTCTCCCGCTGCATTCCTTGCCGTCAACACAAAATCAGTTTTGCTTTTGCCTTCTTCACGGAGGCCCGAGATATCGAAACTGTACACTTTGGTCAACCAGGCCTCACACATATCACCGTTGGCATCATGGCTGATGCGGAAGGCAGGAGGCGGAAGCGGTGGTGTGCCGCATTCAGGGATCACAAGCACAAGGTTTACCTCATGTTCCTTGCAGCCTCCGCTGTATTGAAGGGTCAGGCGCAGGCAGTCACCCTCTATATTTACGGCAGAAACATTGACAGGATCGGTCTTTAAACTGTCGGAATCCAGATAATACAGCTCCTTGTAATTGGGACAGCTGTTCTGAGGTATGATCATCTGCTCGCTGCAGGCAGTCAACAGACTAAGGCTTACAATTAAAAGAATAAGTAATGGTTTCATAAAGTTTTACTATAAAAGAATACTGAGCAGCTGACCATTAAAGCGATAAATCGTACATTGTACCCGCCTGCCTCGTCCAAGGAATTTTGTGGCGGGCAGGAATCGTCTAATTGTAAATTATTTTATTCCTGCATGGGATTCATCACTTTACCGATGAATAAGATGGCCCCGGTATCCTTTTCACGGATGGCAAAAACAAAGGGATGATCCACTCTGAAGGACTTATCAGGCCCAACCGAGGTAACATCAACGGTAATGCCCGTTACAGCGGCAGCTTCCGTGCCCCGTTCATCCACCTTGATATAGGTTTTGTGCATCACTTCCGAAATTACCAGTTTGGCTTGTTGCGAGATACCGCTAAGATTGGCCAATCCCTCATTAAAAGCATCGCTCATGCCCAAGGCCGAGAGATCATCCACCAGGCTTTTATTGAATTTAAACTCAAATTTGGGAAGAAATACTTCCTTTTTCTGCTCGGTCATCTGTCCCAGCCAGCCGCTTACCTTTTCAGGATTCAGAGCGGAAATGACATCGTTGGTACCCTTACCATCGTGGGGCAAAAACAACAGCATGGAATATTTACCGCTTCCATAAGGCATTTCAAGCAGTTCAAAATCGGCATTGCTGAAGTAGTTAAA
>JACMKG010000006.1 GCA_014380255.1 Prolixibacteraceae bacterium
ACAAAAGTATGGACCACCACCGATGGATTAAAAACTCCTGAATCAGTGTTGTTCGACAACCAGTCGAATCTTATTTACGTAACCAACATTGACGGTGAACCTTCTACCAAAGATGGCAATGGATTCATCTCTATCCTGAATGCTGATGGGAAAATGAATAAACTCAAATGGGTTACAGGCCTGAATGCACCTAAAGGACAGGCCATTCATGGGGGCAACCTTTATGTAGCGGATATTGATGAATTGGTGATTATAAACATCAAGGATGCCAAAATCAACCACCGCATCAAGGTGGAGAATGCCAAATTCCTGAATGACGTTGTTGCAGCTGATGACGGTACAATCTATCTAACAGACACGCGTGACAACAAGGTTTATGCCTATGCCAACGGGAAAATGAACCTTTGGCTGGAAGATAAACTGATTCAAAGTCCTAATGGCTTATGGGCCGAAAAAGGAAAGCTTTATGTTGGAACAGAGCAGATTCTGGAAGTTGATCTCAAGACCAAAGCGTTAAAACCTCTGGCCGACAAATGTGGCGGAATTGACGGGCTGGAGAGGATGGATAATGGCCAGTTTGTATATTCCAACTGGGCAGGAAGGATATTTGTTACCAAGGATAAAGAATCCATTAAACTACTGGATACCGTTGACAAAAAGAATACGGCCGACATTGACTATGTGCCTGGTAAAAACCTGGTACTGGTACCTACTTTTTCGGCCAACAGCGTGGAAGCCTACGAATTGAAGTGATTGGATTACGAATTACACGAATTATAAACGAATTACACAAATGGGGTCCTGTAGATTTTTGTTGAATTTACAATGGAATAGATTACCACAGTTGCTAACTTGACCACGTCTTTGGGAAACTGAAGAGATCAAATGTCAATAGCCTTAAGGTAACATAGGAATCAGGCATCTATTGTTTCACAATGGAGGTAGAATATGGAGCAATTATTATCTATTTTACGTCCTTTGGTCAATAGGGATTTAGAATGTTATAAAAAAAAACAGTTTATTAATTAATTCATTATTGCCCAATGGAACCCATTCGTGTAATTCGTTTTTAATTCGTGCAATTTTTCTTAGAAAATTTCTTTTAGCAACTGATATTCATATTCGAAATTGGGGGTGAACAGTCCTTTTCCCATGTTTGATTCAATCTGGTGGGGCGACCAGAAACGCCCTTCAGTTACTTCCTCTGAATGCAGATGAATTGATTTATAATCAGGGGTAACAAATACATACACCAGTTCGCATTCAATATCCGAATCCCAACGGTAAGTCTTTACAAGCTTTGCAGCGAATTCAGTAAGTCCGATCTCCTCCCATGCTTCGCGTTTAAGGGCTGTTTCCAGTGTTTCGCCTGCCGATATATGACCTCCTACGGCAGTGTCCCATTTGCCGGGTTGCACCAGCTTATCCATGGGGCGTTTCTGCAGGTAGATGTGTTTCTGATGATTGAACACGTGCAGATGAACGACCGGGTGTAACAGCTTCTCGCCCCGATGACATGCTGAACGAGGAGCTTTACCTATAATATCGCCTTGTTCGTTTACCAGAGGCAACCATTCTTCTCCCACCATCGGTCGACGCTTCCTGAATCGCTGACGAATGAATTCAATGCCGAAGATCAACGCAAAAAGAATATAAAACAGACCCCCGCTGATAAAGGCCCAGGCCTTGTCGGACATGTAGAATGCCGAATAAAATACCAATGCTGTATGGGCCAGAAATACGAAGAAAAGCAGCTGTAAAGTCTTTCGTAGCTGAGCAGACTGCTGATCGGTCATTTCCAGCTCTTTCATATACCGCTTGGTCATTAATCCGATGATATTGATCTTAGAAAAAGCAGAGACAGCCAGAACTACACATAGCATGAGTTCTATCAACCCGGGTTTGAGCTTGAAGAATATATCGTTGTCAAGTAAGATTGATACCGATCCAAGAGCTACCAGCAAACCGGTATCCAGCAAAACAAATTGATCAAACCTCTTTTCCCTGAACCATATCCATCCCAACTCAGCCACTCCAATGGCAAGGGCAGCTACCAGTCCGGCACGAGTACCCCAGATCTCATCGATGGCAATAAATACAAAAAGGGGAATAAACCCGGGCAAAAGCTTTTTAAACAATTCCAGTCTGTTCATATGCTAAAATAAGAAACCCGCGGTAAGCATGGTTAGCTTCCGCGGGTACTATCATTTATTTACTCATTTTCAGTTAAATCTCATGGATTTAATATGTACCAGCAGGATATGCTCTCTTGGCATAAACAGTTACCAGTAAAGTCGAAAAGCGTGGTATTGATCCATAAGGTGTTGGAGTGTTCACTGCTTTATAAGCCAGATTAGATGGTATGACTAAAAAGGCCTGGTCTCCAATATGCATCTTCTTCAAACCCACATGCAGCCCTTCAATCTGTTGCAAGGGATTCGTACTTGACGGATCACTTTTTTCAACCACATAAAAGGCGACCTCTTCAAAGTTATTTCCGTTTTTATCCTGCGTTGAATATACCACCGTATCGTTTAACAGGGTAATGTGATAGTTGAGCATCACCTTGGAACCCGGCCTTAACAAAGTAGTATCTGTACTTCGGTGCAACATCTTGAAATAGATTCCTGAAGGATCTTTTGCATTAGTTAGATCATTATCCTTTACATACTTATCAAGAGCTTCAAGCTCAGCGTCACGCAAAACTTCCAAAGTATCTTCCTTGCATGAAGAATAAATTCCGCTAAGCAATAAAGCCAACCCAAGCATGTACAATATCTTTTTCATAAACTTTTTTTTTGCGAAAGTACACATTTTGCAGTACTTATTTGACATCTGTCACTTCTATAACAAAAATTAACGGAGTATAGGGAGGTATCACTCTACTATGGCCCATAGCCCCGTATGCTAATTTAGAGGGGAAAAGGAACGCGTATTTCTCACCTTTTTTCAGGATCTCCATTCCTGCCTCCCATCCGGAGATCATCCGTTTTTCAGGATTGGTGTCTTTATGCACATAGGCATAGGTATCAGGCCTGCTATCCGTGGTTTCTGAAGTATCAAAAATAGAACCGTCGACAAACATACCTGTGTATATCACGGTAACCGAATCCCCTGTTGTAACCAGGTCTCCGGTACCAATGCTATCCAGTTTGATATAATAGAAACTTGTGGTATTGTTAGTTACAACGGAATCAACATGATTCTTTTTCACTTTCATGGCAGCCAACCAGTTTTTGATTGTTTGGGTTTCTGTCTCAGGCGAATTTACAATAGGATCCTCACCCTTTTCGCAGGAAGCCATGAGTACTACCACCAAAAGGAATGCACTGAATTTTAAAAGAACATTTAATTTTTTCATGATTGTTTGTTTACAGATTGTTTAATTTTTTCCTCAAACTCGGGCAATATCTTTTCAAATTGAGCGAGTGTATCTGTTAAAGATGCATAAAGTTCTCCTCCGGCTGCGTTGCGATGGCCTCCACCATTAAAATATTTTTCAGAGACCTCATTTACAGCAAATTCACCTTTCGATCGAAAGGACGCTTTGATGTATTTTTCCTTTTCAGTGAAAAGAACACAAAAGATGACCCCTCTTATAGAGAGAGGCATATTGACAAATCCTTCATTATCACCTGTAACAAAGTTAAAGGCTTTTTGATCTTCGAGAGTGATATACATGGAGGCTGCGTGGTATTCGGGGTAGATGGTCATACGGTTGCTCAGGCAGAAACCCATGAGCCGCATCCGGTCTGCCGAATAGTTGTCATAGATCCGGGCATGAATATCCAGCTGATCAATCCCCAGCCTCGTAAGCTGTGCAGCTGTTTCAAAGGTCCGTGGATCTGAAACATTGAAATCAAAAGAACCGGTATCAGTCATGAGCCCGGTAAAGAAGGACGTAGCTGCATTGCGGTCAATGAAAGAAGCATATTGAGTCGACTGCAACACCGAAAATATTAATTCGGCAGTAGAGCTGCAAGTCACATCAGAGATTACCAGATCAGCAAAATCGCTAGGGTAAGGATGATGGTCAATAAGCACTTTAGGGCCCTTGAAATTCTCAACCAATGGTTTCATATCTCCCAGCCTGGATAAATGGTTAAAATCCATGCAAATGATTAAATCCGACTCATCAATGGCCCTGGCTGCCTGCTTGTGATGATGACTGAAGATAATAACCTGATCATGCCCATCCATCCAGTGATAAAATTCAGGATATTTAGTTGGACTGATTACATTCACTTTATGCCCGGCATTCTGCAGCACGCGCCATAAGCCTAATACGGAGCCCATGGCATCGCCGTCAGGATTGGTATGTGGTATTAGAACAATGGATTTCGTACTGGACTTAACCATTTGTTCCAACTTATTAATCAATTCTATATCAATTCTTTCCAATGTATCTGTTTTAAAATAAACTACAAATATAAAAATAATGATGAGGGACAATGAAACTGAAATGTAAATTTCATTAACTTGTGTTCATTATATCAACCACCAAAAAATCAACTATATGGCAGGCCACCAAACACTTACTATGATTAAACCTGATGCGGTCAGAAACAATAATATAGGTGATATCCTAAAAATCATCACTGAGGCCGGTTTTAAAATAAAAGCGATGAAGCTGATTCATTTAACACAGAAGCAGGCCGGACTGTTTTACGAGGTGCATGCTGACAAAGGCTTTTTTGAAGATCTCACCACTTTTATGAGCTCAGGGCCGCTGGTGGCAGCCATCCTGGAAAAAGAAAACGCGGTAGCCGATTTCCGCGAGCTGGTAGGTGCTACCGACCCCGCACAGGCTGCTGAAGGTTCCCTCCGCAAAATGTTTGCCGCCTCCAAGGGCCGCAACGCCGTGCATGGCTCCGACAGTGATGAAAATGCTATCATTGAATGCGATTTCTTCTTCTCCAAAACCGAAAGGGTGGATTATTAGTACGTTGGGAACGCGGATTAAACGGATTGAGCGGATAATAAAAGCCAGTGATCAGTGGTCAGTAAAAATTGCTCTGTTCTTGTTTTCGGTCTGATCGAAGTATTTCTTGCCAGTGGCCAGCTTCCAGGAGCCAGGAGCTAAAGCCAGCCACCTTTTTGCCATTGACTAATTCAAGCTAATTACCTGAAAATAATAGTCTTTACCAGCTCTTCGCCTGCCACCTCGTTTAGGCGCACACGTATCTCTTCCCGCATCATCAGCAGTTCATTTCTTACAATGGGTGAAGTGGTTTCAACAAACAAGGTACTGTTCTGCATGTATACATTGGCAGTATAGCGGGCCACAGTCTTACCCATCACTGCCTGCCATGACTTTACCAGATCCAGTTCATGGAGCTTGCGGTCAAGTTTATTCTCCCTGGTATAACTCTTCAGCACATCACTTATACTTTCTGTCTTGCTCTTTCTCATTTAGCTATTAATTATCAACATTTCATTGTTTCGCCCTTTCGCCCACTCGCCCTCTCTTCTCATTGCCACATCGTCCAATTGCCACATCGTCCAATTGTCCAATTGTCTCTTTTGTTACTTCACCTGCCCGTCACTGATGTTAAAAATGCGGGACTCGGCATCCAGCCGTGCAATCATGGCATCCAGGTGCTCCCGGTTGGTATCGGTGATGAAGATCTGGCCAAAATGATCATCAGCCACCAGCTTGACAATCTGTTCTACCCGGTTGGTATCCAGTTTATCAAATATATCATCAAGTAGTAAGATGGGTGTTATGCCCGATATCTCCTTCATGAAATCAAACTGAGCCAGCTTCAATGCCACAAGATAGGTTTTTTTCTGACCCTGGGAACCAAATTTCTTAATAGGATAGCCGGCCAGTTCAAACTCGAAATCATCTTTATGAATTCCTGTACTGGTATATTGAAGCATCCTGTCTCTGCTTAGGGTATCTTTCAAGAGCTGCTCGAAATCATTGGTCAGCAAGTCTGAATGCAGTCTGAGTTCCACGATTTCCTTACCGCCCGATATCAGCTGGTAATACTGCTGGAATACCGGTTTTAGCTTGTTTATAAAAGCCAGACGCTCCTGGTGAATCATCCGGCCATACTTCACCAGTTGATCATCCCATATCTCCACCAGTTCAACATGAAAGGGAGTACGGCCAGCCATCTGCTTTAACAGGTTGTTGCGCTGCTGCAGGGCCCTGTTATACCTGATCAGGTTGTCCAGATAAACAGCATCATACTGAGAGATGACCGAATCGATGAATCTTCGCCGCTCTTCGCTTCCCCCCGAAATAAGGTTGATATCAAACGGGGTGATGATAATCACAGGCAACAACCCAATGTGTTCCGACAGCTTTTTATAGTCTTTCTGATTCCGTTTGAATATCTTCTTCTGGTTTCTTTTAAGCCCGCAATAGATCACTTCTTCCGAGTCGAGACGAGAATATTTACCCTGAATCATAAAATAATCCTCATCAAAGCGAATATTCTGTGCATCTACCGGATTCAGGAAACTTTTGCAGAACGACAGATAATAAATAGCATCCATCAGGTTGGTCTTGCCGGCCCCGTTGTTGCCGATAAAACAATTCAAGCCATCAGTAAACTTAAAATCAGCCTGTTCTATATTCTTAAAGTTAACCAGCGATAATTCTTGGATATACATATCTAAACCACTTTTTATCCCACAAAACTACTATTTCCAGTTGGTTTTCAGTAAAAAATAATCATTCATTCCGCGATTAACAGCCCTGTGTTGATTAATATTCTAACTAAAATATAAAAACTATCAATTATTTTTGAAAATAAACTATTTTTGCTCCACGATTTTTGAAAAACAGATCTACAACATGACAAACGAGAAAAAACACAATCAGGTGGATAATTTGACCGAGGTAGAAAGTGCTTTAACTAAAACAGAGCAGTTTCTTGAATCCAATCAGAAACTAATTTCTATTGTAATCGGTGCAATTGTAGTGATAGCTGTAGGATATCTTGCATTTAATAAGTTTTATCTTGAACCACGTGTTCAAAAAGCGCAGGATGAAATGTTCCAGGCTCAGATTTACTTCGAGAAAGATTCATTTAATCTGGCACTCAACGGTGACGGAAATAACCCAGGCTTCCTGGATATTATCGACGACTACGGTTCAACTGATGCGGGCAACGTGGCAAACTATTATGCCGGTATTTCTTACCTGCACTCAGGTCAGTTTGAAAAAGCGATCGACCATCTGAAGAAATTCGATACCGATGATGTTTTGCTTGGTCCAATTGCAGTAGGCGCTCAGGGCGATGCCAATGTTGAGCTTGGAAAAACGGATAAGGCCATCGACCTTTATACAGAAGCCTATAAAATGAACGACAACGAGCTTACCAGCCCCATTTATATGCTGAAGGCTGCAGAACTGCTCGAAAGCAACAACAAGGCTGCTGAGGCGCTTAAAATATACGAAACAATTAAAGAGAAATTTCCTTTAAGCAACGAAGGAAGAAACATTGACAAGTATATTGCCCGTGTAAAAGTTAAAATGAACGCATAAATAGATATACTAAGGCCTTCATGGTCTTAATATTAATCTTTACCTGTTAATAAATAATATAAAAAAGTCCCCTCTCTGCAGGGGATTTTTTATTTTTGATCCCCTTTAAACATCAACCTATGGCTACAAAGAATTTATCAGAATATGATCTTACCACCGTACCTGATGCTGCAGAACTAAAGTTTGGCATCGTGGTGGCAGAATGGAATTACGAGGTTACCGGTGCGCTGGCTCAGGGCGCTGTTGATACCCTCAAAAGACACGGTGCCAAAGACGAAAGCATCCTGGTGAAACATGTGCCCGGCAGCTTTGAACTAACCCTTGGAGCCCAGTATATGGCTGAATTCACCGACGTGGATGCCATCATCATCCTGGGCTGCGTGATACAAGGGGAAACACGCCACTTTGATTTCATTTGCGAAGGAGTCACTCAGGGAATTACCAACCTGAACATCAAATACAACAAGCCTTTTATCTTCGGCTTGCTGACCACTGATAACCAGCAACAGGCGCTTGACCGTGCCGGAGGCCGACTGGGCAACAAGGGCGACGAGGCTGCCGTTACGGCCATCAAGATGCTGGCCCTGCGCAACGACCTTTCCAAATAGATATACACAAGCTCACGGATCACAAATGAACATCCGAATAAACACCAATAAATAAGACAAAAACCGGATAAAGCGTAAAAGGCAGCGGATAACTGTATATGAAATTCCGGGGACTGTACCGGTTTTTGTGTAAATGAATTGGAAGCTCTCCTATGGATTGAACCTCCTTGGTCAGGATCCTGTTAAGTTTCCAAATTCCATGACCCAAAGCTCTATATTAACTCTATGTCAGGGCTATGTCAGGTCTAACTTTCGTTTTCAAAAATATAGAGCCAACATAGCGTTAATATAGAGCTTACATAGGGTTTGTGCCAATCACAATCACATGCAAGGCCTTTGTCTTTGCATGATTCATCCTTTTATTCACCGCCTTTTTGGATTGAACCTTTCCATCCATCAGTCCTTCAATCCTTCAATCCTTCCGGGCCTTTCCCATGACTTGTAAATGAAAAAAGGGGCCTAAGCCCCTTTTCCCCTTAAAAATCAAACATTAATAACCTTAACTATTGCCCGGCACCCCCGAAGCGGCCCTGGCCATTCTTTCTCATTTCTTCACGCTTTTTCTGCATATCGTTGTACAGCTTCAATTGGTCGGGTGTTAGGATCGCTTTGATTTCCTTATCCCTTTCAGCCTGTATTTTCATCATCTCTTCACGCATTTTAGTCCTTTCATCTTCGCTTGCATCCCTCATCTTCGACCAGTCGAAGGTTTGCTTTTCAGCATACTTTTTATTGATTGCAACCACTTTCGCTTCCTGCTCTTTGTTTAGTTTCAACTGTTCCACCAACTGTTGGGTCTGGCGCTGCTGTCTCTGTTCGGGCGTCATCATGGGACGATCACCCCGGCTGCCAGGCCTTCCCTGCTCCGTGCTCTTTGATGGACGCTGTCCACCGCCACGTTCCTGACCAAAAGTTGCTACAGATAAAACAAGCAACAATCCCATCAATAAACTTAGCTTTTTCATTAGTTCCTATTTAATCATGAATGATTCGTTGACTACCCTATTGACTATTAAAAACTAAAATAGTTTAACTTGATAAGACATAAAATTTATCATCCCCCATCCTGCATCCCTTTACCTCTAAAAAATGGCTCAAATAAACAAACGAACTAAAATGACATACCTTTAAC
>JACMKG010000384.1 GCA_014380255.1 Prolixibacteraceae bacterium
TACTAATGGATCCTGAATTTATTGAAAATCCGATCGTAACAAAAGTGTCCGACAGCCTATACATGGTGGTTTACGACGGAGCTAATAAGCATGCCATGTCTTACTCCTGGTCGCGCGACGGAATTAAATGGCAGCCCGAACAACTATTGGAGATTCCGGATGCCCCGTCGTGGATGAATGCTATGCGCACCCCGCTGGGAATGATTGATGAGGGTAATAACGAATATACCATCCTTTTCACAGCTTTTGATGGTATAAACCTCGAGAAAGTTTTGCCTTTGTGGCACGATGGATTCGGGAACGTGGGAAAACTCAGGGTTAAGTTAGAACTTAAATAGAAAAAATATTTGTAATGAATAATCCTATAGTATTCAGGGGGATCGTATTCCTAGCTTGTTTATCCTTACTGCTTTCTTGCAACCATAAAAAAGCTGGAAGGACGCAAGGTTCAAATACCGGAATTCCTGAATCAGCAGGCTTCTCTTCTGAAAAGCTGGCCCGCATAGATACTTTTTTATACGATATGGTGAATCAGGGGATGATGCCAAACGCTGTTACTTTTGTCTATAGAAAAGGAAAAATCGTGCATCATAAAGCATTTGGGTTTAAAGACATCGAAAAGAAAGAGCCGGTTGAGTTGAATTCAATTTACCGGATTGCCTCCCAGACTAAAGCTCTTACCTCTGTCGGATTAATGATGCTTTACGAAAAAGGATTATTCCTTTTAGATGATCCGGTTTCCAAGTATATTCCCGAATTCAAGAATCCACAGGTACTTGTAAAGATCAATCCTGGGGACTCATCGTATACTTCGCGTCCGGCAAAAACTGAAATAACCATACGACAATTATTAAGTCATTCATCAGGTATTCCATACCCCAACGAAGTTTACTTAAAATGCCGCATTCCGGGAGTTAATTCCCTCCAACCTGTTACCATTGGCGAAATAACACGGAAACTTGCCAAACTGCCTCTTGTTCATGACCCTGGCGAAGTGTTCACCTACGGTCTGAATACGGATGTACTGGGGCATTTAATCGAAATATTATCAGGCAAATCATTGGACAGGTATTTCAAAGAAGATTTATTTACTCCTTTGGAAATGAATGATAGTTATTTCTATCTTCCCGAAGAGAAAACTGCCCGGTTGGTAACGCTGTATGCCAACGACAGTCTTAAAGGCAAATTATATCCATCTAGAAATATTGCCAATCAAACTTATCCTTATTCGGGTGCAAAAACCTATTTTTCTGGTGGTGCAGGCATCGTTGGTTCAATTAAGGATTATGCCAATTTTTGTGAGATGCTCTTAAACAATGGTATTTTTAAAGGCAAACAAATCTTAGGGCGCAAAACAATTGAACTGATGCTTAGAAACCAGATTGGCAGTGCCGAGGTGTGGAATACAAAAAATAAGTTCGGTTTGGGATTTGAACTAATGACAGAAGAAGGGCTTGCTAACCAGCCTGGAACATTTGGATCTTTTGGCTGGGGAGGCTTGTATTCAACTGATTATCTGATTGATCCTAAGGAAGATATGTTTATGATTATTTACACCAATGCATATCCATTTTCAAATCCGGATATTAACAAGCGATTCAAAGTCATGGTATATCAGGCTTTACTTTAGGATATTAGAAAGAAAAACGATCAACCCGTATATAATTATTCAGACGAACATGAAAAACAAACTGCTTTTGCCGCTTTTATTCCTTAGCCTAACTGTCTTTAGCCAGTTGAAACAGCGCAATTTAAACGAACCGCTACCAGCCCGTCAGGTTCACCTTGATTTTCACACTTCAGGTCTTATGCCGGGTATAGGAGAAAAATTTGACAAGAAACAATTTCAGGAAGCCTTAAAAACCGGTCATGTCAACCATATTAACATCTTTGCAAAGGATCATTCGGGCTTTTGTATGTACCCCACACAAGTAGGGAATATGCATCCAAATCTAAAATTCGATTTATTGAAAGCTGAAATGGAAGCATGCCACGAAATTGGCGTAAAATGTCCCTTTTATTTTACGGTGGGTTGGTCGGCTAACGATGCAGAGCAACATCCCGAGTGGTGCGTGCGCGAAAAAGATGGTAAGATTGCGGCCATTAATTACGATTTTAATGCCAAGCCAACAGACCCAAAACCTTATGTGTCTTGGAAAATATTGTGTCCGGCAATTAGTGGTCCATACCATCAGCATATTTTGAAAAACGTAGAAGAAATATGTAAAAGTTACGATACCGATGGGTTTTGGTTTGATATATACCACATCAAAGGACAGTGTTATTGTCAGGATTGTATTAAAAGGATGAAAATAGAAGGGATTGACATTCATGATCCGAATGCCGTTTCTTTAAGCTTTGCTTTAGCCCTAAAGGCTCACATGAAAGAACTTCGGGAACTGATTGCCGGATATAAACCCAATGCCACTGTCTTTTTTAATTCGGCAACGCATATCAAAGATGCAGAGATA
>JACMKG010000385.1 GCA_014380255.1 Prolixibacteraceae bacterium
GAGAGATGCTGTTTTTGCCTGAATGAATCCAGTAAACAATTACTCCATTTCTATAAATATGTTAGCGGTGATATCAATTGTTTTAAATACAATCTTCATCAGTTCATCTGAGCTGACTGCCCAAACCACCTGATCTTTATATTCCTTTAATTCCTCGATGATAGCCTTGGGGACATTGGGTTTGCACATGTAATGGTCAAAAGCTGTTTCAATATGCTTTTTAATCTCAATAAGCTGCTCTTCAAAGTGAGCCATCGAATCCAGCGAGATCACTATCCCTTTCTCAGCCATAATTAAGTTCTTCATGCCGGATGCCTGCAAAACCGGTTTTGGTAGTTCATATCTGCCAAAGGCTCTTTCCATGAACATTTCGTAATAATAACATAGCTTGTTTAAATCTTTCTCTTCAATCATACATACATCGATTTAGTAAAAACTAATAAATCACAACAGAATCAATCGAGGTACAAATAGAAGTATAGGGTACCAATAATAGTATTCAAAAAGGTATTTCTGAAATGCAATGTACCAAAGATAATATTTTTATTATATAAAGCAAATTATATCTGCATGATTTTAATATATACAAGAAATTAATTCTCCTGAATTCAAACATCCGACTCCTGGCAAAATCTTGTCCTCCCATCTTACGTGGTCTCTCATCGAAGCTTTTCTTGTCAGATACCAGCAAACAGCCGCCCATCTCCCTTTTTACTCTACACTTCTGGAAGTCAAATAAACATGTAACGAAAACCTGAAATTGTGTAATACACCTATTCCATGAATATAGGATCTTTAGGTGTGTATTTCGGCAAGCACCTATTCATATGTCAAATGAAGAATAATCAACAGGATATTGATCTTTCCGGCCAGGGTCAAATACCTGCCGATGAATTTAGCAACCTGGTTCTAAATAACCTGATTGATTATTCCATTCTTACCACCAACAAGGACCTGATTATCAATTGCTGGTATGCCGGCGCTACTGAATTGTTTGGTTATGAACCTCAGGAAGTAATTGGTAAACCGATCGATATAATTTTCACCCTGGAAGACATTAAGGATCGTATCCCTGTGATGGAAAAAGAAATGGCTTTAAAAGAAGGGCGGGCACCGGATAACCGGTGGCATGTGCGTAAAGACGGCAGCCTGTTTTATGCCTACGGGCAGTTGTACCCTTTAATGAATGATATGGGGGAAGTCATCGGATTCATCAAAATACTTAGAGACCTTACCCATAGAAAGATGAATGAGGACAAGATTCATAAACACATGAAGGATCTGGAGAATCTCATAATCCACAAGGACAACATACTCCACATCCTCTCCCACGACCTTAGAAGCCCTTTGGGTACCATCATTGGAATTACCGATTATCTGAAGTCAGATGCCAGCGATATTTTGCCCGACAACATTAAACAAATGCTTGATATCCTTTACCAGGCATCGAGAGATGAACTGAACATGCTTGATTATCTGCTTGAATGGGCCAGGATAAAACATGCCAGCGATGCATTTACTCCTATCCTACTGAATCTCAAACCGATAATCATACGCATCTTTGAAACATTCAATGAGGTGGCAGCAAGCAAGTCTATTATGCTGCTCAACGAGGTGAAGGATGACACATTGGTTTATGCAGATAAAAAAATGTTAATTTCCATACTACAGAACCTGATTACCAATGCAATAAAACACACAAACCCCGGGGGAACCATTACTATATCAGCAACCTCAGAAGCAAATCAGATGGTAGTGAGTGTAACAGATACGGGCATCGGGATGCCTCCCGAGAAAGTGGATAAACTCTTCAAAGCTCAGTTAAAAACGCTCGCCCAGGCCAGGAAAGAAAACAAAGGGGCGGGCATCGGGCTCTTGCTTGTCAAAGGGTTTGTGGAACGAAACGGAGGTAAGATACAGGTAAAAAGCACCGAAGGCAAAGGGTCTACCTTTTATTTTACCCTACCTGTGAGCGAAACCACTGAAAAACAAATTAGCTCCGAAAACCTGCAATTTGATACTGAAGCGTAAAAGCCTTCTGTGATTTATTTACCGACAGTGGTGAAAGATACAGACTACCCAAAATTCCAAAAGAATACCTGATGATTCAACCCTTGCGTTTTTTCATTAAAGCGCCCATTTCCCGACATCTGGATTTATGCACTCCGAGAAACTGCTCTCGTATTCCTAAAATTCGGAATTTAGTATTGTGTAATATTTATTATTGTACTTATTTACTTTTTGAAAGGACTGCAGGCTGTTAGCTCCTTGCGACTGGCTACTAGCCCGATTAATCAAAGGGCAACTTCGTTTTTCCGGTCTCCTTGCTAACAGCAATTCTTATTCCCCTTAGCTTAATGACATTACCCAAAAGGAATAATTTACATACTCTTTCTTTTTGCCAATCGATAATAATTACTTTTACACCATGGAATCCATTCGAACTGTTACAGTCACCCGCTACATGCAACCTCTTCGGGAAGGAGGTTCATTACCTGCATTGGCAGAGGCCGATGATGACTTTAAGTATGTGGTAAAGTTCAAAGGCAGCGGTCATGGCGTGAAAACACTTATTGCTGAATTGATAGGAGGCGAGATTGCCCGAATCCTAGGCTTAAAGGTGCCTGAGCTTGTCTTTGCTGAGCTGGATGAATGCTTTGGCCGTATGGAGGGCGATGAAGAGATACAGGACCTTTTAAAGGCCAGCCGGGGCTTAAACCTGGGATTGCATTTCCTGTCAGGCGCTTTTACGTACGACCCAGCCGTGACAAAGATAGATCCGCTGCTGGCCTCTAAGATTGTATGGCTCGATAGTTTGATCACCAATGTCGACCGCTCGTTCCGCAATACCAACATGCTCATGTGGCACAAGGAGCTATGGCTTATCGATCACGGGTCATGCCTTTATTTCCAGTATACCTGGGATGGCTGGGAGAAGAAGGCTATAAGCCCTTTTCTATATATCAAAGACCATGTGTTGCTTCCGCAGGCTACCCGGATGGAAGAAGCTGACCGCATCTGCAGGGAATTGATCCACGAAGACAAGATCAGGGAGATCGTTGCAATGATACCCGACGAATGGCTTACCTGGGAAGGACAGGATGAATCACCCGATGAATTAAGGGCAGTCTATTCCTCTTTCTTAATCAATAGATTAAATATTTCAGAACAGTTTATTAATACAGCGCGGGATGCAGCACAAACACATCTATGAATATGCCATTATACGGGTTGTTCCTGTAGTTGAACGGGAAGAATTTGTAAATACCGGGGTGATCTTATTCTGTAAAAAGGGAAAGTTCATCCGCATGCTGTATAACCTTCGCGAACAGAAGATACTGGCCCTGATGCCCGATGCCGACATCGGTGAGATCAGGAAAAACCTGGAAGCATTCTGCAAAATAGCTGCCGGAGAAAAAGATGCCGGTCCAATTGCCCGCCTGGACGAAGCTGAGCGCTTCCGGTGGCTTACCGCCGTGCGCAGTGCATCCATCCAAACCTCAAGGCCTCACCCGGGTCTTAGCGATGACCTGGAAAAAACCATTCAATCCCTGTTTTCTGATATGGTTGGCTAACGACTCCGTAGGCTTTTGAATACATCAGGGCCTTCCCTGCCCCACGCCTTACGCCCTGAGCGCCTTCGTTGTGCGCTCGAGGTAATTGTCAATCTGCCCGGTGTTTTCAAATCCCACGATCATCATATCCACGGTTCCCAACCCCAGGATAAAACGCAGCGTGTTGTCAATCTTTTCACTGTCTTTGCTGTATTCGCCGTTGCCGATCACTTTCATCCCGATAACCCCTTTGCCTGAATCATGCAGTTGCTGAATCACCTTTACCACCTCTTCAGGCTCAGGCTTGTCCATGGCTATTCCATAGGGATTAATACGCACATGAATGACATCCACCCAGGGGCTATTAACAGCCGTTTTCATGGCCTCCAGCGAATGAACAGAAACTCCGTGTGCCTTGATGATTCCTTTTGATTTCAGCGTCTCCAGGATATCCATCTGCCTTTTCTGTGAATCGGTCCAATCTTTATCCACCATGCAATGAATCTGAACCAAATCGATGTAATCGGTCTTCATCTCCTTGCGGAAACGATCAACTACCACGTTGGCATCCGGCCTTTCAGCATCCGGGATACCTCCGCTGCGAACCCATATCTTAGAAGTCAGGGTAAGCTTTTCGCGGTCCATGTGAGGCAACACCTCAGCCATCATCCAATGCGTCCCGTAGGTATCGGCACAATCAAAATTGCGAAATCCCTTGTCGTAGGCATAGCGTAACAACCCCAGGCTTTTATCCTTCTCCTGCTTGGTAAGAAAGGATGAACGATTGGTGGCATGAACACCGGTCCCCACGCCCAGCAGGGTAGTTTCAAGGCCCGACTTCCCAAGCTTTACCTTTTGCAAAGGATCAATGGAAGAACTCTTCAATGCATGTGCATAAAGTGGATTTGAAAAAATCACATGGGCCGTTCCCAGTGACAGGGCGGTAAGGAATTTTCTGCGGCTTAAACTCATCTTTTCCATGACGATAAATTTAGAATCAACTTCTTACTTTAACTCTTTAGTTTCAAAATTGTTTAAACCAATGGTTTAAGAGACAATCAGGTTAAGGGTTAGTGCTCTGAAAGGAGACCACCGGTTGTACCGTCTGAGCTCTCGATAGTGGAGGATTCCATGGCCACAGAGCCCATGATCTTCACTTGCTGGATAACGACCGCATTATTCTCGGCCGAGGTGGAGGCTGATGAATCAGAGCACCAGACCATGTATACCATCGGTGTCAGCATCAGGATCAAGTATAAAAAGCGGTGGATAATACGGATGAATCATCCAAAGGCCTTTCACTTGATTTTTTTTTAAAAATAACCTTTAATTGGCACAAACTCTATATTAACTCTATATTAACTCTATGTCAGCTCTATAGTTTTGAAACCTAAAGTTAGCCCCAACATAGACTTGATATAGAGTTAACATAGACTCTGGCGCTCGGCTTATCAAATCCACCTAAAAAAAGATACATGGACCGGCTATCTCCTTCTGCACAATATTGACCGAAATTCAATCCTTTCGGCCGAAACGGATAAAACAATCCTACAGTCCATCAGTCATTCAATCCTTCAAATCAATAGCATTGAAGAGCACCTTTTCACTTTCTCATTCCTTATACCTTATTCGATATTCAAATTTATTAGATTTTCATCTATCGAACTCACCCTATCAGAAAGTCATGCTGAAGATGGTATCTTTGCCCGGGGTGGAACGTACCTGAAGGCTTCCTCCGTGCA
>JACMKG010000386.1 GCA_014380255.1 Prolixibacteraceae bacterium
CATGCTTGACTTGAGTAATTATATCCGGAAAGCATTCAATATCTTCAGCGAACATGCTGCTGTCAACTCTATTAGCCTGCAGAATGAAGTACCCGGAGGTACTGCTGTTTTTGCAGATAAAAAAATGTTGCTTTCAATACTTCAAAACCTACTATCAAATGCACTGAAACATTCGCGCCCCATGGGAATTATAAACGTTTCAGCAACAATCCAGGACGGGAAAGTGCTGGTCAAAGTTGAAGATACAGGTACCGGAATGCCGAAGGAAAAGCTGGAAAAACTTTTTAAGCCTCAGCTAAAACCACTTTCTAATCTGAGGAAAGAGGATAAAGGTGCGGGCATCGGCTTACTTTTGGTAAAAGGATTCGTGGAAAAAAACGGAGGGGAAATTTGCGCAGAGAGTATCGAAGGTCAAGGGACCACCTTTTATTTTACATTGCCCAACGGCGAAACATCTGAAAAGCAGGTCATTGAGAATGTCATGAGCTCAAATAAAGAGATGTAAACATATGTATTGAATTAAAAAATGATTTCAACAATTAAATAAATGAAATACAGATTGTAGGCAGGAATCTTAGGGATAGAACAACAAGCCGGCATTCTGTTTAATTTATACAAACTATTGATTTTAAACAACTTAAATTACAATTCGAGCTATAATATCTTATTCAACAATTGATTAATCCTTTATACCATGCAAAAATATCTTAATCAACTCATAGACGACATGCACCATGCAGCCACACAGGTACCCCAGTCAAGAATTATGGAAGGAGAATTTGATCCAAGTTATATGATGGAGTTGGAAGATATGGAAGAGCTGCCTATGAGTGAATGGTTCGGATTGTCAAAAGAACTTTTTCCTCCATCCGATAGGCTTAATGCCGATCAACTCACCTTAATGGCTGAAGAGTTCGAGAAATTATGGGGAGCTTTCAGCTTCGATCCATATTTCCCCGAAGGATTGCCTGCCAGGCGACGCTATGAATTGATGCGCGACTACCTTGATCATAAATGTACGCATTGGCCAGGCGGCTGGATACATACCTTCGAATTCTGCAATTACGAACCTGAAAATTGTCCTTTTGGAAATGAATATTGCAGGTGCAGAGATTTAGAGTTAAATATCTCCCTGGATGAGAATATTTCCAGAAGCACGGCAGAAGATCTACCCTTCTAAAGAGAGCCTAACAGGTGAAGGTTTTGATCCCTTCTGTGGCATTAACGTGAATTGAAGGTAAAACACGTAAAAAAGAAAAGAAAGACAAGATATTTTAGACTTCAGACTAAAGAAATAAGGATGTAAAGCGTAGATTATCAGTCCTCTATATTTATTGCTGACAAACAACCCTTCATTCCATCAGTCCACGGTGCATAAACTGCCCTTAGAAAAAACAAGCTTTCACTTATTCTATCGTTCAATTGTGGGGATCATACTTTATTTCAAGACTCTTGGAAGAAGATGAAGGCTTCTGCTTTTCTTTTCCGTTTGATTCGGATGAATACCCAAATACCGCCTTTTGAGTTTGATTTCTTTTGAATATGTTTTTTGAAGCGAAGCACTTTAGGAATTCTTCATAAAGTAAAAATAGTACTTCCTATTTTTCTCTTTCTTCATTACTGCTCCAACAGCATTTAACATACCTTCAACAGAGATATACTTTTTAATTAGTTGCTCACAAACAGATCATTCAAAGACTTCTTTTCAAGGATTGCATGCTCCCATAAAAGAAGCATCAACAATAAACAAACTTAAAAAGGAGTTCAATTTATAGGAATAATGACAGAATAATATCATATTTTACTCAAATAGTATTAATCAATCCAATTGATTTGATTTTATTTTGTAGATTAGATACCGATGGATAAAATCACTTGATTATAAACCAATAATAAAAATATAAATTCTGCAAATATGAATAAAGACTTCAAAAAGAAGGTCAATAAATTATTTGAAAAACAAGAAAAACTACTGACCGAAAAAAACAAGAAGGCTAAGAATACCAATGGGATCTTCGATCGTTACAAAAATCCGATTCTTACCCGCAACCATACCCCTGTAATATGGCGTTATGACCTTGACGAGCAAACCAACCCATACCTGTTGGAACGTATCGGTATGAATGCCACCATGAACTCGGGAGCGATGAAATGGAACGGCAAATACATCCTGGTAGTACGCGTGGAAGGGATAGATCGCAAATCGTTTTTTGCCATTGCTGAAAGTCCAAACGGGATAGATAATTTCCGCTTCTGGGATTATCCGGTCACCATCCCTGAAACAGACAATCCGGACACCAATGTATATGACATGCGCCTCACCGCTCATGAAGATGGCTGGATATACGGTATCTTCTGCTCTGAGCGCAAAGACCCCCATGCGGCACCGGGCGATTTATCCTCGGCAGTGGCTGCAGCAGGTATTGTAAGAACCAAGGATCTACTTACCTGGGAACGTCTCCCTGACCTGAAAACTAAAAGTCAGCAGCGTAACGTGGTCCTTCATCCTGAATTTATTGATGGGAAATACATTCTCTACACCCGTCCCCAGGATGGCTTTATTGATGCTGGCAGCGGTGGTGGTATCGGTTGGGCTCCTATCGCTGATATGACCAATGCCGAGGTAACGGAAGAGAAAATCATTAATTTCCGGTACTACCATACCATCAAGGAAGTAAAAAATGGTGAAGGCCCCCACCCTATTAAAACCGATAAAGGCTGGCTTCACCTGGCTCATGGGGTACGTGGTTGTGCCGACGGATTACGCTACACGCTTTACCTGTATATGACAGACCTGCAGGATCCATCAAAACTGATTGCAGAGCCTGCCGGTCACCTGATGGGCCCTCTGGGCATTGAACGAGTTGGTGATGTGTCGAATGTTCTGTTTACCAATGGATGGATTGCTGATGAAGATGGAACAGTATTTATTTACTATGCTTCTTCGGATACACGCATGCACGTGGCCACTTCAACCATTGACAAGCTTGTTGACTATTGCCTGAATTCGCCTGCTGATGGCTATCGTTCAGCAGCTTCCGTAGAAACACTGAAGAAGCAGATAGAAAAGAACCTTACGATTTTAAATGATGGATTGAAGGACTGATGGTTGGATGGTTGGATGGTTGGATGGTTAGATGGTCTGCACACAATTAATTATCTTCACAGCTCTTCAATCGACTGAGAAACTGAAGGACTGAAATATTGAAGGATTGAGGGATGAGATTCATGTTCCGCATGGTAGATTAGTAAAGTATTTCAATCAGTACCTGATCAGCAGAGCATATCCGCGTAATCCCTGCCCGCCGTTTAGTACCCGCAAGGCAGGCGGGCGAATAAATCCGCGTAATCTTAATACCGATAATAATCAAATTGCTTAAACTTAAACTACAAACCAATACTATGATTGAAAAGCTAAGCCTGAAAGAGAAAATTGGTTACGGCTTCGGAGATGCTGCATCTTCGATGTTCTGGAAACTCTTCTCGATGTACCTGATGATTTTTTATACCGATGTATTCGGTATATCAGCCACTATAGTAGGCACCATGTTCCTTGTTACCCGTATCTGGGATGCAGCTTTCGATCCCTTTGTGGGAATACTTGCCGACCGTACGGAGACACGCTGGGGGAAATTCAGGCCTTACTTGATTTGGCTGATGATTCCTTTCGGCATCATGGGGGTAATCACCTTTACGACTCCTGATTTGGGACCCACAGGCAAAATTATCTATGCTTATATTACCTATTCGCTGATGATGATGGTTTATTCGCTGATAAACGTTCCCTATGCATCCTTAATGGGTGTCATGTCCTCGGATGGCAATGAACG
>JACMKG010000387.1 GCA_014380255.1 Prolixibacteraceae bacterium
AAATCCAATCTCGCGGAAGGAGCCGTAGTAGGCACGGATGAATCATGCATTTCGGTGAATCAGTTCAGGGCAATGCAGAAGAATCTTGCACAATCATCTATCTCCCTCAAAGGTTCGGGCGACTTGTTAAATCCTATTTGGAATGACCGTCCTCCCCTACCTGATGCCCCGGTTTACGAGCATGAACTGCAGTATGCCTGCACCGACCGTCCATCAAAGATAGAAGCTATCTGCAGCGGGTTGGATCAGCTGGGAGCCGATGGTCAGGTGATTACCGCCCTGGATGATCTGGCATGGACATTTAACCTTCGCGGAAACGATGTAGAATGCAACCCTGTTTTTCTGGCGTTTGCCTATATCTCACGCAAGCGCACCGTCCTGTTTATCAACAGCCAGAAGCTTCCTGCCCTTCTCAAAGCCAAGCTTCAGGTAGAAGGAATTCAAATTGATGAGTACGATTCATTGCCTTCTTTTCTTCAAAAACTACCTTCGACAGCTTGTATCCTTATCGACCCTGACCGCACCAATCAGTCCATTGTGAAGAATATACCTGAACATTGTAAAGTGATTGAAGGCTTATCTGTTCCCTGCAAGCTGAAGGCTATTAAGACGGAAGGTGAAATTCAGAACATCCGGCAGGCCATGCGTAAAGATGGGGTCGCCATGATTGGGTTTCTCTATTGGCTGAAAAATATCCTGGCCACCCATCCGGTGGATGAATACCTGGTAGCACAAAAGCTGATTGAGTTTCGTGAAATACAGCCTGATTACAAAGGTATCAGCTTCTTCCCCATCGTTGGATACAAGGAACACGGAGCCATTGTGCATTTTCATGTCACCGCTGAAAACGCGTTGCCTGTGCAAAAGGAAGGCTTCCTGCTTTTTGATTCCGGGGGACAATACCTGGATGGAACTACAGATATTACGCGTACCATAGCGTTATCAGAGTTGACGGATCAGCAAAAAAACCATTTCACGCTCGTGCTAAAGGGAATGATTTCCCTTTCAATGGCTAAGTTTCCTGTCAACACACGCGGATACCACCTAGACATACTGGCACGCAATCCGTTATGGCAGCAAAACCTGAATTACGGGCATGGAACAGGCCATGGTGTCGGCTATTTTCTGAATGTACACGAAGGGCCTATGAGCATCCGTCAGGAATTTAACGAGCATACCATTGAGCCGGGAATGGTTTTATCCAACGAACCCGGCATGTACCTTACCGGGGAATATGGTATTCGGACCGAAAATATGATGGCTTGCGTAAAAGATGAGAATACAGAATTCGGGGATTTCCTTCGATTTGACACACTCACCATTTGCCCCATTGATACCAGCGCTATTGATAAGAATCTGATGACCAATGAAGAGATTAACTGGCTAAACAATTATCACCTATGGGTGTATGAAGAACTGGAGCCATTGATAGACGATGAACTTAGAATATGGTTAAAAGAAATCACCTTACCCATTTAATCGCTTTGGGTGCAGCTTTGAATAAATTTGCTTTGTTTTCTACTCAGATTAATAGGCTAATTCACTGCCTATTAAAGTTGAATAAAAGGGAGCATCCCGTTAGCGCTTAGAGAACCCAACAGAAATATCGCTGGAACACACACACACTTATAATCATCACATAAAAAAGCCGCCACTGAAAGTTGATCAGTGGCGGCTTTTTTATTAAGAGAATTTATCTGAATTACTTTACGTATTCGGCCTTCTGAAGGAATTCCAATGATTTCTGTACGCTTTCAATGGGTGTGAAGTTATATTCTTCTACTTCAACAATAAACTTTTTCATACCTGATTTCTCTGCATTTTCGAAAATAGGTTTGAAATCAATTACTGTTCCCGCTCCACCAACTTCAGCTTTGTCTTTCACGTGCCACAATTCGAAGCGACCAGGGTAAGCGTTGAAGTAATCAACTGGATTTTTACTACCTACAGTCACCCAATAAAGGTCCATTTCAAACATTACTTTGGCAGGATCAGTATTTTTCAGCATGTAGTCATAAATGATCTGGCCTTCCAATTCTTTGAATTCGCCGTCATGGTTATGGTATCCAAAACGAATACCGGCAGCATTACATTTTTCGCCTACTGCATTGAAATAATCGCAATAACGCTGAACACCGGCAAGAGTGGTATAACCCACGCTGTCCATAAATGGCTGAACGATGTAGCTTACTCCTGCAGCTTTGTGAGCAGCAATGGCAGCATCCCACCATGCCATGGTAGATTCCATTTTTGCTGAATCAGGAACTGCCTGTCCTGTATGAGAAGCATAAAAGGTCATTCCATTGGTATCCACCAATGCTTTGAAATCTGCTGGATCCATTCCGTAGAATTTACCGTCAGAGTAACCGGCAGCTTCGATGAACTTATAACCCATGGCGCCCACTTTTTCAATGGTCCCTTTGGCGTCATTCTTCATATCTTCACGAACCGACCATAGTTGAAGACCTACTTCTTTGGCAGGTTTTTCTGGAGTACAAGAAACAATTCCACTGGCAACAAATACAGCCAATGCAACAAAAGTCAATGACTTTTTAACATTTGATTTTAATCCCATGAGTAACGATTTAGGTGATTTTGATTTGTGTAATAATGTTTAACAAAAATAGCTTCAAAAAATCATTTCTGAAACTATTCGAAGATATTTGTTTTTAATCCTTTTCAACAATGACTAATTATATAATTCTGTTCCTTGGTAATCCCAGCCCATCACACTTGAAAGGACCGGCAAAACATGAGCAGCTATTTTCCGTTGCCCCCTGTAATTGGGATGTGAATCTGATCCAAGATCCTTTTCAGAATCCATCAGATAGGTTGGTATGCCCACAAAAAACACGTTTTTAGTACCGGAACCCGACCTGAGATCCTGGACCATCTCCTTTACATACGAATAGCAGGGCTCATCGGTCATCGGACCTACTATGCAGAAAACAGGAAGATCGCCATACCGGTTGAAGACATCCTGGATCAGCTTTTCATAGCCTGCCTTAAATATCTCTTTATCGGGAAAGGGTTTGGTGCTAAAATCATTGGTGCCTAAATTGATGACCACCGCATCAGGCTTCCACTGCTTAAAATCCCATACAGGCTGTTCCTTTTCATCAAACACCCTGTTAAACCGGGCAGGCATGGCCATGGGTGATACTTTTTCCTGATAGCCATAATTGCGAACCACCCCCTGACCCGAATGAGCCACAATGTGATAATCGGCATTGAATGCACGAGCCATAATTGGGGCATAGCTCTGGTAATTGTTCTCTGTTACCGGGCTCCACCGCTCACTTTTTGACTGGCCTTCAGTGCCATAACCACAGGTGATCGAATTGCCGATAAATTCAATCCTACGTGAAGGAATTTCCTGCCAGGGAAGCATTTCTCCCTTTTCAGAAATCAGGATTCCTTTAAATGAACCCATTCCCTGGCTTCCTTCCGTGCGTTTATAAATTTGTATCTTATGCGTTCTTTTCTTTAATCCACGAGCAATAATTAATACTGTGTCACTTTTGACATCCATGGTCTTCGATGGCTGATCATCCACAAAAACATTGTAATAGTTGTGGCCCGTGTCACTCATTTTAACGGCACAATCTGTTCCTTTAAAGCTGAATTGAAGATATACGCCCGACCAGTCAAACCTAACCTCCTGTGGGTTGGAGCGATCAAACCGGCCAACATAACGGATGGATTCATGATCGGCCGGAATATAGTTGGTTTGAGTAGCTGCTGAAAGGCCCGCCAGCAGAAGGATTAAAACAAAGAACATATTTTTCATAACAGAATACGAGTTGGTTAAAAGTTGAAAGTCGGCAAAGAAACATGGACCTTTAAAGCCTAATCGGAATAAATCAGCTCCACAAATGGCAAAATGGCTTTTGTTTCTTTGGATGGCAAAATTAAAAATCCCGCCCTATTATCAAGCCAACCCTACTAGTATTCTTTATTAAAATTAAAACACCTAAAGGCGCCAACAGGTCATTTGGTGATATTTTTCATCA
This sequence comes from Prolixibacteraceae bacterium, assembly GCA_014380255.1. The sequence goes on from JACMKG010000387.1 coordinate 4,014, forward strand.
TCTCTATCAGCGATATGGTTATAAATTGTTAATATCGAAACCATACAGCTATATCATATTGCTATTTAAGTTGATTTTATTAAGTTTAAGCCATTCAAAAATAAGACCTATACATGATTCAACCTTCTGAACTTATCATAAATGCTGATGGAAGTATTTTCCATCTTCACCTCAAACCTGAGCAAATTGCCGATAACATTATCCTGGTAGGCGACCCTGGCAGAGTCCTGTTAATCAGCCAGCTGTTTACGGATATTGAATGTCGTGTGCAGAACCGTGAATTTGTTTCTATCACAGGCAGGTATAACAATCAACGCATTACGGCCGTTTCTACAGGAATAGGCACCGATAATATCGACATTGTGGTAAACGAACTGGACGCTCTTGCAAACATAGATCTGAAAACACGTGAGATAAAGCAGGATCACCGCACGTTGAATTTTGTACGAATAGGCACATCCGGGGGGCTGCAAAATTACCTGGATGTCAATTCATTTGTCATATCGAAAAAGGCAATTGGGTTTGACGGGTTACTGAACTTCTATGCCAACCGCGATGAGGTATCGGATTTACCTTTCGAGAAAGCTTTTAAAGAGCATACCGGGTGGTCCCAAAAGCAGACTTCACCCTACGTGGTCGATTGTTCTGAAAAGCTGTTTATGAAAGTACACCAGGCAGGAACCATTCCTGGGGTAACAATTTCAGCTCCCGGGTTTTACGGACCACAGGGACGCGTATTAAGGTTGCCGCTTGCTGATCCACGGTTAAATGAAAAAATTGAATCATTTGTCTTTCAAGGGCAAAGAGTTACCAACTTCGAAATGGAATGTTCGGCCATTTATGGCTTGTCAAAATTGCTAAACCACGAAGCGCTTACCATTTGCCTGATTATAGCCAACCGATTGGAGAAAAAAGCAAACGGTAATTATCATGAATCAATGGAAAGAATGATTAAATTTGTATTGGATAGGTTAACCAGTTAAAACCGGGAGCAATGAATGACACAAAGTTGGATGCACTCATCACGTTGCTAGACGACCCTGATAAATCAGTGTTCAACCTTGTATTGGATGAACTCTTGAAAGAGGACGTCTCTGTGGTCGAAAAGCTGGAGCATATTTGGGAGACCAGCCTGGATGAACTTGTCCAGGATCGTATTGAAGGAATCATCCAGGAAATCCAGCTTAAAGATACCAAAGAGAAGATCAGGCATTGGGCTGATCAGGAAACGCTAGACCTTTTTGAAGGCTTTTTCCTCATTTCACGCCATCAGTATCCGGAGATCAAATTCAAAGTCATCCAGGTACAACTGGAAAAGATCCGTAAAGATGTATGGCTCGAATTCCGAAATTCGCTGACAGCCATGGAAAAGATTTCCATCCTAAACCACATCTTTTACGATCATCACAAGTTTGATGTCGATTATTTCAATCCCGATTCTCCTCAGAATTGCTACATCAACCGTATCCTTGAAACAAAAAAAGGAAACCCCGTATCCATCGCGATTTTATATACCCTGATAGCCCGTCTTTTGGAACTGCCGGTCCATTACATCGACTTTCAAAGAAATCCGCTGGTCGGCTATTTTGACAAGGAAATAGCCCATCTGGCCTATGGAGAGGGCACAAGTCATTCCATACTCTTTTACATCAATCCATCGAATAAAGGAGCTATTATTGGCCCTAAAGAGGTTGATTACATCCAGCACACCAGCGATGAGGCAGACCAGCAGAAATTGACAGAACCATGCCCAGACAGAATAATTATTAAACGCCTGATTGAAAAGCTGGTTATAGGCTACGACGAACTGGGACAACAAGATAAAGTAAACTTCCTGAAAGAAATAGCTGCCATTCTTTAAATTTGAAAGGCCGACCTATATTGGTCAGCCTTTAGTTGTTTTCGGATCAAGCGGAATAACTGTGTAGACCTTATAATTTAAAGGTAAAAGTTTATTCCTGAAGAATTTACCTAAAATAAGAACTACAAAGAGGTTAGATGTCTGATCAACTGATCTTTATCCAATACCTCCATAACCGTGCGCCTGTTATCCTGATGCTTCTCTTCTGAACAATCAATCCCATCGGCACATTTGTTGATCAGTTGAGATTCTCCAAATCCCTTGGCAACCAGGCGGTCGGGTGTAATTCCTTTACCAATTAAATAGGCTACCACAGATTCAGATCTGCGAACCGATAGTTTATAATTGTAATCAGCGTCAGCACGGCTGTCGGTGTGTGATCCGATTGCTAAATGCACTTCCGGGTTTTCATGCAACATCCGAACCATTTCATCCAATACAAGGGCGGCATCAGGGCGTATGTTTGATTTATTCAAATCATAGTACAGGTTTTTCAAGGTAAAGAGTTTCCCTTTGGATAGTTTCTCCATCTCGACAGTCAGGGAATAATCCCCCGGTTCTATACCGACACTTGAATATTTTACAGGATTTGGGATATATCCTTCTGCAGTAACATTGAACACATAGTCGGTTGAGTTATTGAGTTTCAACCGGATAATTCCATTGCCATTATCAAGGGATGACTCATCATATTTACCTTCCAGAACATCGACAATGGCCAAAGGGATTATCTCTCCGGATTCCTGATCGATAACTCTGAGGGTGAGGAAGGGAGATGTATGGCGAAGAAGCAATTCTGCCTTGTGTTCAAGCCCAAACAGTGGTCTGGAAATAACAACGGGCTTAAGTTCTGAACCATAACCCTTGTTCTCAGCAGAAATAGCATATCGTTGTCCAGGTTTTATGGAGAATTTCGCCAATCCGTCTTTATCAGTTGTGGCTGAGGTGATGATCTCTCCATCGGCACCTTTAAGGTATATTTTTGTATCAGGCATGATTTCACCGTCACGTTCCTTCTTACTGGTTACCAGGAGATCAATTCCATTTACCTTGAAGGAATAGATATCATCATCACCTGCTCCCCCGGGACGGTTGGAGGTAAAATAACCGGATGCAGAATCCAGGTTTGCTATGAATCCAAAATCGTCATACCTGGAATTGAGCGGTGACCCAAAATAGGCGACCATATATTTACCCTGATCATCTATTCTGGCAGCATAAATATCGAGGCATCCCAGACCGGGACGACCATCCGATGAGAAGTAGAGAGTTCCTTCTTGATCGATAGATGGGAACATTTCCTTTCCTTCGGTATTAATTGTTGAACCCAGATTTTGTGGCTTTAACCATTGTCCATCAACAAATTCCGATTTATAAATATCAGTTGCACCAATTCCTCCCTCCTGATCTGATATAAAGTAGAGTGTTTTATTATCGGATGATAAAGCGGGATGCCCCACCGAATATAGATCGCTGTTATATGCAAAACTCACAGGTTCTGACCACGCTTTACCATTGAAGGTGGAAATGAAAATCTTCAGATTATTGATCCTTCCGGGCGATTTTTTATTCACTGAGCCGGAATTGCTGTTTCTTGTAAAATAAATAGTATTGTAATCCGATGAAAAACAAACAGGACCTTCATGTACCCTTGTATCCAGCTTTTTTGAAAAATGGGAAGTTTGCGTAAAATCGGCCTGTGGGTTGGCTTCTGTTTCAAATAGCCTTAGAAACGGTTGTCCAGTCCATTTAAATTCATTTTTCACCATCGAGAAGCTATCTCTCGCTGAAGAAAATATCAGACGGTCATTATAAAATGCCGGACACATATCTGTAAAATGAGTATTCCCATGCACTTCTTTTATTTCTATATTTTTAATCTTATCCTTTATAGAAATAAGTTCGTTTAGCTGGTTATACTGTGTAATGGCCCGCTTATCATCGGGAGCAAGCTGTAAATATTTATCAAGCCACACCTTTGATGCTTCCATATCGCCATCAATACGCAGCAATTGAGCATACTCGTAATAATCAGACAGCGTGCGTTGATCCGTCTGGACTAAGTATGAGTAATACAACAAGGCTTTTTTATAATTCAACATCTTTTCATAACAATAGGCCAGCCGTTGAATATACTTTCCATTTTGAGGATGCCTTTTGTATAATGATTCATAAGCGTTTGCTGCTCTGCTGTATGATAAATTCTCATAAAGCATGTCAGCTCTTTTTTCGATCCAGGATTGTGCTGACAAGGTTGCAGGCCACAATACCATTAATAGAATGATTTGAAGAAAAATTGCTCTTTTCATGGTTTCTAGATTAGATGCTAAAAGAATCGTGGGGACAATATTTTTTTATTCCGGTAAGCTATATCATAACTGACATATATCTCGTGAGTTCCATGATTGTAGTTCCCGAGCCGTGACAGGGTTGTATCATATGAATAGCCCAAAGCCAATTGGGTAGTAATATCAAATTTAACCATCCCTCCCATTGCTTCGGTATATCTATACATTCCACCCAGCCATAACCGGTCGTGCAATATAACGGCGCCTGAAAATTCGGAAGAGAGCGGTGCCCCCGTTACCATGCGGAACGTAAAAGATGGTTTAAAACGCACCTTATCGCTTACATCAAAGACCATCCCCCCTGTAAAAAAGTAATGGCGTTCTTCCTTGTTCAGCAACGTATTCTTATTGTCCGACAAGCTGTTTTGGAGCATCTTGGGTACGGAAAGGCCCAGGTAAAACCTGTCTGAATACATATACGTGCCGACACCAAAATTTGGCAGGTACATTTTCTCAGCTGTCGGGTTATCTTCATACTGCGCTCCCCTGAGGGATAATGTATTGACATCATACATATTGAAGCCCGCCTTTAATCCCAAGGCAAATTTGATCTTATCGGTCATTTTTAAATGATAGGCATAATCCGTATAGATGCCCACTTGCCTGGTAGGGTCTATCCGATCGTAGATTAAGCTAAGGCCAACACCAACATTATACCCAATGAAGGGGCTGTTTACAGATATGGTCATCGTATTTGGTGCACCTTCAATACCCACCCATTGCTGACGGTTCATTACTACCGCGTTTAGAGTCCCCCGGCTACCAGCATAGGCCGGATTGATGGAAACAGGGTTGTGCATGTACTGTGTGAACATCGGATCTTGTTGAGCCGATACACTCCCTATTATTCCTATCAGGAATAGGAACAGGGAACGGATTTTGATCCATCCATTCTTTTTCATTTTTAACATGATTTGCTGAATTTATTATTATTGAATATTTTATCTATCCAAGTATACAAAGCCCGTCTTATGGCGATTCTTGCCATAATCGACCAGATAATAGTAAGTTCCCACAGGTAAAGATTTGGAGCCTATTTTACTCACATTGGAATTGCCTTCCCATTCGTTTTGATAATTATTTTTCTGATATACGATATTTCCCCAACGGTTATACATCGTTAATTTGTTTTGAGGATATAAATCGATTCCCACAATAATGAACGTATCGTTCACGTCATCCCCGTTGGGTGTTAATATCTGGTTGGGCAACAAAATATCTTCAATGCGGATCGACACTTTTGCCTGGCTACAATCACCATCAGCGTCACACAATTTATACTTAAAGCTATCACTTCCCAGGAAATCTGCATTTGGCGTATAAGTATAAGTACCGTCCGGGTGGAACGAAATCGTGCCATGGGCAGGTAGATCCATAATGGTCCATACATTACCTCCATCTCCGCTTATAATATCATTCTCAGCCACATCGCCCTGCAATACCAAATCCAACTGAATAGTATGAGTATCATCTTTCGCTAGAGGCATATCATTACTATTTTTTATGGCGATGGTAACTGTAGCTTCAGAACAATTCCCTTCTAAAGAGCATATCTGATAAGTAAATTGGTCGGTACCTTGATAATTATCTTCAGGAGTATAGGTATAACTACCATCGACATCAATTGTTAAACTGCCATGTTCTGGTTCGGTATGAGATTTCACAAGCACAGACATCGTGCATAATCCCTCATCATTTTCCATCACATTGCCAGAAACCATATCATCTTCGTCAATAGAAACATTATCATCGACAGCTACAGGCAATCCTTTGACATTAACCATTTGGCTGCATGTAGTAATGTTCCCACTTGCATCTGTTACCGTCCAAGAGATTTTAGTTGAGCCTATAGCAAAGACTTCCGGTGCATCATTATTTACAGAAGCGATAGAACAATTATCAGAAGTGACTGGTGTACCTAATATTAAACCAGAAGCGGTACATTTTCCACTATCGACCATGATATTTTTATCCTCTGGACAAATGATCGTTGGCTTTTGGGTATCAACCAGGAGTATAGTCTGACTAAAATTAGTGCTATTATCATTGGCATCGGTGATGGTATAAGTCCTTGTCACAACTTTCGGCATGGTGCCTGTTAAAACATCACTACTGGAAATAGATAGAGCTGTTTTTGCTGTGCAAGCATCGCTGACTGATAAGCCGAAAGCTTCAAGGCCAGCTATAGAATTAACAGCAAGAGTAACATCCACTAAATCACATCCTTCAACAGAAGTAACTGCAATGGTTCCTGTTATTTCAGGCGGAGTAATATCATCTACCACAACCGTCTGCGTTTGGGTGGAAGTATTGCCGTTGCCATCATCATAAGTCCAGTGGATGGTATAAGTTCCCTGGGCTGAATATGTAAGTGCATCTTCTGTTGTTCCTTGAATGGTGCCTTTACAATTATCAGTAGCTGTTGGAGCTGATACCGAAACACTGCATTCACCGGTAACAGTTGGAAGAGTTTCCACATCAGCTACGGGAGCCGTTGTATCATCTACAATTAAGTTCTGGTAGGCAGATGTCACATTACCGTTGCCATCGTCAAAAGTCCAGATAATAGTATGTTTTCCCTGTTTGGTTTTAGGAAACAATAAGGAAGTTGTTCCAATTACAGTGCCTTTGCAATTATCTATTGTAGTTGGTGCTGAGGGCGTTCCACTGCATTCGCCTACTATCACATCAGCAAGTATGGGTGTTTCTGGTGGGGTTATATCATCCACCACAACTGTCTGCGACTGGGTGGAAGTGTTGCCGTTGCCATCATCGTAAGTCCAGTGGATCGTATAAGTTCCCTGGATGTTATAAGTGGTCGGATCTTCTGTTGTTCCCACAATGGTACCTTTACAATTGTCAGTGGCTGTTGGAGCCGAAACTGTCACACTGCATTCAGCGGTAACAATTGGAAGGATCTCCACATCAGCCACTGGAGCCGTAATATCATCCACAATCAAATTCTGGTAGGCAGTTGTCACATTGCCGTTACCATCATCGAAAGTCCATATAATAGTGTGTTTTCCCTGTTTGCTTTTAGGAAACAATATAGAAGTTGTTCCCATTACAGTGCCCTTACAATTATCAGTTGTAGTTGGTGTTGAGGGCGTACCACTGCATTCTCCTAAAATCACATCTGCAAGAATAGGTGTTTCCGGTGGTGTCACATCATCCACCACCACCGTCTGTTCCTGGGTGGACATGTTGCCGTTTCCATCGTCGTAAATCCAGTGAATGGTATAAGTACCCTGCTCGGTGTATTCTGTCGGATCCTGTGTGGTTCCTGTAATAGGTCCCTCGCAGTTGTCGCTGGCTGTTGGGGCTGTTACCAAGGCACTGCACTCACCTGT
>JACMKG010000388.1 GCA_014380255.1 Prolixibacteraceae bacterium
ACATACAGTTCACCTTCATCTTCCGAGTCCATGTTAAGAAGAATGTCTCCTTTAAGGATGCCGGCTTTGATGCCGTTGGCGCCATCCATGCCGGTTTCTTCAGTGGCGGTAAACAAGGCTTCAACGGGGCCGTGAGCCAGATCTTTTGAGGCCAGAACGGCCATGGCAGCGGCCACCCCAATGCCATTGTCAGAGCCAAGGGTAGTACCATTAGCCTTTACCCATTCACCATCGATGATAGTTTCAATGGGATCTTTGGTGAAATCATGGTTCTTATCGCTGTTTTTCTGCGGTACCATATCCAGATGACCCTGTAAGATTACTCCTTTACGATTTTCCATACCGGCCTTAGCAGGCTTGCGGACAATGACATTTCCAGCTTCATCCTGTAGTGTGTCAAGGCCTAATCCTTTACCGAAGGCTACGATAAATTCGCGTACTTCATCTTCATGGTAGGATGGCCTTGGAATGCGGGTCAGCTGATAGAAGTTCTCCCATAGTTCAGGGGGAGTCAATTTTGAGATTTCGTTACTCATATAGTTATTTTTAAAATGAAATTGCAACCGTTTATTCTAACTATAAAAGTACAACTTTAACAGTAAACTATTCCTGTAAACAAGCAATAAAAAACCTGTATTCAATTTTATGAATACAGGTTTTCATTATCAGCCTAAATCTGAATAAAGTTATGCTAGTTTTTTATGTTTGGCTTTTCCAATCCGTAAGCTTTGCGACGGTCTTCAGCCTTCAAAAGGAATGAAAAGACAATGGCAAGCGTTCCGAAGAAGGCAAAAATGAGCATGGGGATCATATAATTGTATTGGGTGATCACCTGTTCTTTTCCGTCAATCAGTTTGGTGACTGTTCCTGTGATGCAATATTTATCCAATACAATGCCTATTAGTAGCGGAACGCCCATCAGGCCCCAGTTCTGCACCCAGAAGGTCATGGCATAGGCAGTACCAAGCTTGCTTTCAGGAATGATCTTGGCAATGGATGGCCACATGGCTGAAGGTACCATTGAAAAGGCGATTCCGAGTAGTAATACCAGTCCGATGGCCATTGGCAGGCTGTTTAATGAAGGAATGGAGAACAATAAATGCACGACCACCAGCAGGATAGATCCGATAATCATGATCGTGGCCCCTTTTCCTTTCTTATCGAACAAGCCCCCGAAGACCGGGGTTAGCAGCAATGCACTGAAGGGTAACAGGGCGGGGATATAACCGGCAAAAGTGTCGGTAATTTCAAACTTCTGAACAATCATGTTCGTGGCATATTTGATAAACGGGAAAACAGCCGAATAGAATAACACACACAGAATGGTGATATACCAGAAAGCACGGTTTTTCCCAATTTCAACAATGTCAGAGAACTTGAATTCTTCCTCGTTAGTCATCCCGGCATCAACATCTTCCTTATCCAGCTTGCGGTCCATAAAGGTGAAAAGAATAAATACGAGCAATCCTAAACCCAGTAAGATAAGGGCTACAATTACCGGCATACTGATATTGCCTGACATTTTGACCAGCGGTATGGGTGTAAACATGGCCAGGGCAGTTCCAATTCTCCCGGTGGATGTATTCAGTCCAATGGCCAGGGCCATTTCCTTTCCACGGAACCAGCGTACCACCGCCTTGTTGGCAGCAATACCAAACATTTCGCTTCCCACACCAAAGATCCCGAAGCCTAATCCTGCCACCAAGGCTGATTTGGCCGTTGGAGCAATCATTTGCCAGGAACCGATCGTTACATCAAACACACCGTCAACATGGCCCGAAATAGCCCAGTATTTTATAAATGCGCCAGTCAGCATAATTCCAATACCGAGTAGGCCGGTAAAGCGAACTCCCATCTTGTCAAGGATCATACCGCTGAAAACAAGCATCACAAGGAATACATTGAACCAACCGTAGCCGCTAGTAAAAAAGCCATAATCGGATGCTGACCACGAGAGGCTTCCCTGCAACCGGTCCTGTAAAGGGGCCATGGCATCGGTCAGGTAATACATACACATCATTGTAAAGGATACCAGAATAAGCATAATCCAGCGTGCCGATTTGGATTCCCTGAGAGAACTTACTGCATTCATATTTTAGAATTAGAGGTTATTTTTTGAAGCCCCTAAATTAAGAAAATATCCTTCCTTTATTCGATGATAAATAAAGCCCGCAAAACCATGTAAAAGGGCATCTTATAAAGAATTGGATATGGCTACCGGTTGAAAGATCCAGGCACGTGCTCTTTTCGTGATTTTTTACAAGGTATGAAAAATACACGAATTAAGGAGTAGAATAAAATTATGAATCATTCCTTTTGAAATACTATGATTAAATAAGATAACTTTGATGGAATAATTAATAGCAAATGGATTTTAGCCATGGGAGTAATGAATAATCAAACCAGACGTAACTTTCTAAAGCATACCGGAATGCTATCTGCCGGGATAATGCTTTCATCCACTTTGACCGCTTTAACGCTTAAGAAAAATATGACCATCCTGTTGGTTTCAGGCTGGCAGGATGTAAACATTGGAGATATTGCACATACCCCAGGGCTGCTGCATGTGCTGGAGACTTTTCTCCCCAAGGCAAAAATCATTCTCTGGAAGAGAAGCAACGGGGAAGAAGTGAAAAAGCTGATTAATAAGAACTTTCCAAAGGTACAGATTATCTATGGCACAGTAAACAGTGATAAGGACGCGGACAACGCGGAAATTACCGAAGCCATGAAGGAAGCCGACCTGATGATCCACGGGTCAGGTCCATCGCTGGTAGGGGCTGATAACCTGGCCTGCTGGATCAAACACACGGCTAAACCTTTCGGAGTGTTCGGGACTACCTTGCAGAGCCCCAATTCATATCATACCAATATACTCAAAAAAGCGGCGTTCATCTTTACCCGTGAAACGCATTCGATCGATCATTTGAAGAAAGCTGGCATCGAGGGAAATCATATTCAGTTTGCTCCCGATGCGACCTTTTTCCTGAATATGCACGATCCTGACAAGGCTAGCCGGTTTCTAAAGGAGAAAGGACTGGAGGATAAGAAATTCATTTGTGTCATCCCTCGTTTAAGATATACACCTTACCATCAATTTAATCCCAACCGGAATGGGTGGAGCGAAGAGAAAATCAGGCAGGTGGAGCAAACCAACCTGAAGTACAAGGAGGTGGATCATGCCAAACTCCGGGAGGCCATGATTGCCTGGGTGCGGGAAACGGGTCAGAAAATACTGGTATGCCCTGAAATGACTTACCAGGTGGGTATCATGGATGAATTGCTGATCGATCCCCTTCCTGCGGATGTTAAGCCCTTTGTCGTCAAACGCGGCTACTGGTTACCCGATGAAGCCGCCTCGGTGTATGCCAAAGCGCACACGGTGCTAAGCTTTGAATGCCATTCGCCCATTATCGCGGCAGCCAACGGAACTCCCTTGTTTTATTTACGTCAGCCCGAGGATACCATCAAGGGTCAGATGTACTATGACCTGGGTTTTGATGAGTGGACGTTTGAAATTGATCAGACTTCGGGCCAACAAATTGCAGACCGGCTGCGTGAAGTATGGAAAGATTACGATAAGGCAACAGCCAAGCTGGCCCTTTCCATGGGAAAGGTGGAGCAGATTTACCGGGAAAGGTGCAGCTTCATCTTATCGGTTTAGCCGATGTTTTGCTTGCCAGGCTTAGTCCTCTAGGAGCTGAGAAGAGAGAATCTATCGCCTACTCAGCATGGGCCAGATGAATCTTTCATCCATTGAACTGAGGTTTTGTAAACTGTTTTTAGAACGGATAGCCGATGGCAACGTTCAAGACAGAATTGTTAAAACTAATATCTTTGGTTACCCACTCGTTTCCTACCTGCCATGGTTTTCTAAGTGGCATGGCCAGATCGAAGCGTAAGATAAAGAACGAGACATCGATTCTTAATCCCACACCTGCGCCAATGGCTAATTCATTTCTGAATGTAGAAAGGCTGAAAGGGGTGCCCAGTGGGGCCGGAGTCCCGGGCGGATCTTCCACCGTTCCGGGGTTAGATCTTAACAGCCATACGTTTCCCGCATCCACAAAAAAGGCCCCTTTAAAGAAGTTGTAAATGGTAAAACGGTATTCCACATTGGTTTCGAATTTTAACTCACCTCCCAGTTGCAAGAATCCTTGTTCGCTGCCTTGCTGGTTATAAGTACCCGGGCCAATGGAATTGATATGAAATGCCCTGATGCTGTTGGGGCCTCCACTGAAAAACTGCTTGTTGTAAGGCAAGACGGCGGAATTGCCGTAAGGCCTGGCTACTCCGCCAAAGATGCGCAAGGCCAGCTTATCTTTATCGCTGAAATTGATATAGGCCCTGCCGTCCACACTTAGTTTAGCATATTGGGAAAAGACAGAGCCCGTTACTTTGGAAGGATTATCCGAAGATACCTTTTCTCCTGTAATTCTTTTGTATATGGCATAGGAATTTCCAGCCAGCTCTGATCTGACATTCAGATAATACTGGATCTTTTTGGCAGCCAACATTTGCTCGTTGTAAGTAAACGCATAACTGCCCCCGGGAATAAACATCTCTTCATAGCTTCGTTTCAAATAAGGATTTTCATCCAGAATAAGATTGAATGTATCAGTCCGGTTGCCTATGGAGGTATAGCTGATATCGATAGGGTTCAGTTCATGTTCCTTGCGAATGTTTTCTTTCCATTTATACCCAAAAACAAAGCGAAAAGTACGCATGTTAAAATATTTTACCCTACGCAAATATTGGTATTCGAATAGGAAATGGGTTTTGGGAACGTACAGACTGCTTGATTGTTTTAGATTAAAAGGCAGGATAAACCGTGGAAAGGTTAGCTCTAGTTGGGGATTGAAGGAATAGGAATATGAATTTCCACCCCCGCCCAATTGTCCTTCGAAGGAGCCGGCCAGATTAAGATTTAGTTGTTCTCCCCCCCGAAAGGTATTTCTGTTTAGCAGGCTTAGATTCATCCTTGGCCCTGCGTATTCGTTCGATTTGGAGACAAGGTCAAGTTCTGCCCGGAAGGTACGCCTGGGCATGGGGGTCAACAGAATATTTACATCCAGTAATCCGGGGAGCGAATCCTTGTCTGCCGCAAAGTTAACCTGTACCAGTTTGAAATTACCCATCGACATTAGTCGGTTTAATGTAATGCTGTGATTCAAGCGGGAAAAGACTTCCCCCTTACGCAGGAAAATGGATTTTGAAAGCACCCTGGGTCTGATTCGTAACTTTTCTGCTTGCCCGAAAAACACAATATCCCTGATTACCGTGTCTTGTACCTCGCGTGCACGCCTTTGGTTGAGTGAATAATTCTGATTGACATACACATTGTTAATGTGATGAATTTCCAGGGCATTTTGAGGAATACTATCTTTTAATTTCAACGTTAGGTTAACCATTTTACCTGCATTTGATGTGTCGGCAGTGAATACCAGATGATCGGGGCTGAAGTAGAAATATCCGTTGTTTTTTAAATGAGCATCAATGCGAGTCCGCTCTGTTTTCAATATGTCCAGGTTATAAGGCTTCCCAAGTTTTATCAGTGATTTATTATTTATAGAAAGAATCTTGCTTTTTAAACTGTCATCTGTTAAATCATACTTCAGATCATTGATAATGTAAGGCTTATGGATATGACTGGTATAAATCACTTTGGCAGTTCGTTTCTTTTCAACGACTTTTGATTCAGTGTAACCTTTGAAAATGCCCAGATTAAATAGTTTTGCATCAATAACCTCTGAAGTGACAGCCGGTTTTACACTGCTTAGCAGAACGGGTTCTTCTCCTTTCTTTTTAAACCACTTCTCCAGTTTGGTCTGTGGTTCATCTCCCGCCATGTTGTTCATCCATAATCGGGGCCGGATGCCAAAGAATCCTTTGTTAGGCAAAGGCCGTACCGCGCCTTCGGCTGCATCTTCAATCATTCCATCATTGCTTACTTTTTCAGTTGATTCCAGCTTAATCTCTGCACCGGTGTACAGCTTTTCACCTTCGGGCAAATGTCTTGTTCCACTGCATGATGCTATCAGCAGGCTAATCAGGATCAGGAGAGATGTATTATTTTGAATCACTCGTATCATTTGTGTTTTGATTGTTTAATGAATCACTCCTGTTTCTGCGTCCTTTAAATAATCGGTTCCACCGGTTGAAATCTTTTACGTAGACTACTCCTATACCGGTTTCAATGATTTGACCTTCAAGTGCCTCGTATTGGTTAAGCCTGAATCCCTTCATTCGGAAACGGCCATCCTTGGTCAGTTTATATTCAACAGTTACATCACTGGCAATTTCACTTGCATTATCCTGCGGTCCCTGATCCCCTTCCACATTGACTGAGCCCCCGATTTCAACGGACAACCGTTCGTTGAAGAGTTGCTGCTTTACCCCAAATTCAACGTCTGTTCTTCCCTGGGCGCCTCCTGCCACATTCTCATCATAGGATTGAATGTCAAAATTTATCTCCGTTCCAGGTAACATCTTGGAGCTTAGCTGATTTAATTGTGCAGATAAGAATTTGCTGACTGTCGATCGGATCATCGTGGAAGTACCCCCGGCCGCTTCGCTTTCAAAAGGGTTTTCCTGAATAAACCGGCCCAATACCAGTAAGGCAAATACCTGCTTGTTTAATGCTGACTCATCTTCATTCAGCATGCTTATTTTGTTGATAACCGCCTCATCTACTTTTCCCTTCTCTTCGGTGGGTATTTGTATCTCAAAACTAATCTCCGGCTTTAAGATTTCACCCCTTAGTTTCAGCAAGACCTGAAAGGGGTAACGCCCATTATTGCCATTCACTTCTGTCCCTCCATTACCTGTTGCCTGATCAGCCATCAAGTCTGCCGGTGAAGTTCTGACCGTATAAATGGCATTGATGGAAATGAGTGCATCCATCGGGTCCCCATTCCAGGTGATAGTACTTCCTGATTCAATATCAAATTTTCTTTTAATAACTGATTCGAATGATACCAGGTAGCTTCCTTCGGAAAGGTTGTAAGAACCGGTAAGGCTCATTTTTCCGCTCTGGTCCATGGTAAAGCTTAAGGCGGCTTCTCCTCTAACTACCAGCGAGTCAGCAGAAGCAGGATCCATCAACAGGCGCAGCGTGGCTCCTTTATCGATTTCTATGATGGATGCCAAATCAAATCCAGTCATCCCGGATGTTTTTTTAGTAGTTGAGTCTCCTCGGGTTAAAATAGGACTTAACTCAACGGGATTCAAGAATATAACCACATCCTCACCCTTATCGGTGGTCAGTTGGTCTTCGGGAACAGAGAATGTAAAGTTCGAGCCTTCCTTCATCTTTACCCTTGCATTGATACGCGGCAGTTCCATCGGACCCGTTACATCAATCTTGCTGTCGATAATCATGCGGCCGAAGAAATTCTGATTATCCTTGGCAGCTGTGTTGAATAATAGAAAGTCGGTTGTATTGACTTGCAGTGCAAAAATGAAATCAGAGAATTGTTTCATCTGAACCGACCCGTCAATGACTGCCGTATGCTGAGAGGCATCAGCCAGAGTAAAGGTGTCAAAGTAAATGCCATCGTTCCGGAGCTCAATGGTTTCCTCTTTTATCTCCAGCCGGTTATTCAGGTAGGCTGGCTTCATAAACACATTATTGAACGTCAGGTTGCCTGTTATCTGAGGTGAAGCAGTTGTTCCGTTAATCAGGAAATTACCTGTAAGCGTTCCTTCTGCCTCCGTGATTTGATCCATTGAAAAGGCCTCAATGGTTTTCATGGAAAGGGATTGAATGTCCGTGTTTATATCAAAGGAACCGGCCTGTTCCCCGGGAACAAAATTTCCGGCTACGGTCATATTATTATCCGGGCCTGTTAAATTTACATTGATAGCAAAATTGTCACCATTGGGGTTTTCTGCCTTCATGGACAAATCTCCAATGGGTACCTTACGAACGACCAGGCTGTTTATTCGTATGTCAGAGACCAGCCCGTAGGAATCGGCCACTTTTTTAAGCAACACATTTCCACTCATGGTTCCTTTTACCAGACTGGTATCTTTTTCTACAATGCGGGAAATATCTTCCAGTTTGAAATTCCGAATATCGATATTCAGA